>JAPOON010000298.1 GCA_026713405.1 Gammaproteobacteria bacterium | reverse complement strand
CAGGCGCGCGAGGTTCGAGTTCCACAGCGTCTTGTGATTCAGGCCCACCATGTCCCGGCCGGGTGATATGACAATTGGACGATAGCGAATGATCGTTTCAGCCTATACGTTCACCCTATGGGCCGGCAAGCGAAGAGGGCTTGCAAGACCATGAGCGGGCAGAAACGAACGGGGTATTTCGAGGATGATCGGCGGCTCCTGTTGCATCCGTTTGCGGAGTTTCCGAGTTCCCTTGAGGACGGGTCGCGTTTTTTCGCCCGTGGCGAGGGCGCCTGGATATACGACCCGGGTGGACAACGATTCCTCGACGGTATCGGCGGTCTCTGGTGTGTCAACATCGGCTACGGCAGAGAGGAAATGGTGCAAGCGATCGCCGACCAGGCGTCTGCCCTGCCGTACTACAACACCTTCACCGACATGTCCTCGGAGCCTGCCGCGACCCTGGCGGCGAAGTTGGGCAGCCTCGCTCCGGGCGACCTAAACCGCGTTTTCTTCACCTCCGGCGGATCGCTGTCGGTGGACACCGCCGTGCGGCTGGCGCACTACTATTATCAGGCTCAGGGACGCCCCTCGAAAAAACTGATCCTGGCCCGCCGGGAAAGCTATCACGGCAGCACCTACCTGGCGGCTTCCATCAGCGGCATCGCCCCCAACCGCGCCGGCTTCCACCACCTTGCCGACGGTGAGTCACCCCTCGTTCATCACCTTGAGTGCCCGAATCTGTACCGGGCGCCGGCGGGACTCTCGGAGGCAGGCTACCTGGATGTGCTGATCGCGGAACTGGAGTCTCGAATCGATGAACTGGGCGCGGAGAACATCGCCTGTTTCGTGGCGGAGCCGATCATCGGGGCCGGCGGCGTGCTGATCGCACCGCGCGGCTATCACCGGGCCGCCCTGGAGGTGTGCCGGCAACAGGATATACTCTACGTCTGCGATGAGGTCGTTACCGGTTTCGGGCGTCTCGGATGGATGTTCTGTTCCGAACCGGTGTATGACATCTGCCCGGATATGATCGTCTGCGCCAAGGGCATCTCTTCGGGTTATATTCCGCTCGGTGCGGTGATCTTCTCGGAGCGCATATTCGAGTGCATATCGAAACCCAATCCCCGGACCAGCGTGTTTTCCCACGGCTTTACCTATTCCGGACACCCGGTCGCCTGCGCCGCCGGCATCAAGAATATCGAGATACTCGAACGGGAGGACCTGTGCAGTCGGGTTCGTACACTGGCGCCACGGTACAAGCAGGCGCTGGCGTCCTTGACCTCTCTCGGTATTGTCGGCGACGTACGCGGTGAAGGATTCATGCACGCCATCGAATTCGTTGCCGACAAGCGGGGCAAACAGAGTTTCGACAGCGCCGTCGCGATCGGCAAGCGCGTGGCCGAAGCCGCCTACGGCCGCGGTCTGATAGCCCGCAACGTGGGAGACCTGATCATACTGTCGCCGCCGCTGATCCTGACCGGCGATCAAATCGACGACCTGGCACAAACGCTGAACGCTGCCATACGAACGGTGATGGAAGACCTCAGTCGCGAAGCGCTCTGGAGCGGGTAAGCAAATGGAACTGCGGATAGACGGCGAACGGCTCTGGTCGCGCCTGATGGAAATGGCGGCGATCGGGGGAACCCCGAAGGGCGGGGTCTGCCGGCTGGCATTGACGGACCTGGATCGCGAGGGGCGCGACCTTTTCTGCCGCTGGGCGAGGGAAGCAGGTTGCACCATCGACATCGACAGCATGGGCAATATCTTTGCCCGGCGCGCCGGCACCGACCCGAGTGCCGCTCCGGTTGCAGCGGGAAGCCATCTCGACAGCCAGCCGACGGGTGGCAAATACGATGGCGCGCTCGGCGTGCTGGCGGCACTGGAAGTCATCGATGCGCTGAACGATGGCGATATCGCAACCGTGGCGCCCGTGGAAGCGGTGTGCTGGACGAACGAGGAAGGCGCCCGCTTCGCGCCCGCCATGATCGGCTCCGGCGTGCATGCCGGCGCGTTCGACCTCGCTTACGCCCATTCGCGAACGGATGCGGAAGGTCTCACCATGGGCGACGAGCTTTCCCGAATCGGCTACCGGGGCACCACCGAATGCGGGGATCACGCGCTCGGCGCCCACTTCGAGCTGCACATCGAGCAGGGGCCCATCCTGGAACGCGAGAACATCGAGGTGGGCATACTCACCGGCGTTCAGGGGATCCGCTGGTACGAGCTGATCGTAACCGGGTCGGAGGC
Source organism: Gammaproteobacteria bacterium (assembly GCA_026713405.1). The sequence continues at coordinate 3,311 of JAPOON010000298.1, read as the reverse complement.
TCACGCCGGCCCCACGCCCATGGACCTGCGTCGCGATCCCGTGCCGGTGATGGCGAAACTGGTTCCGGGAATCTACGCCGCCGCGACGGATAGCGGGGATGCCGCACGCTGCACCCTGGGAATCGTCAGTGCTGAACCCGGGTCTCCCAACACGGTGCCGGGCAAGGTCAGGGTGACGATCGACTTCCGGCACCCGGATACCGGCGAACTCGACCGCATGGACGAGCGCTTGCGGGCGCTTGTGGCAGGCCATGGCAATGAGCCCTGCCCGATCGCGTTGACCGAGATCTGGCATTCACCGCCAATCACCTTTGCCCCGTCCTGCATCGATGCCGTGACGCAGGCCGCCGACACCTGCAGCTTGAGCGCCAGGCGCATGGTCAGCGGCGCCGGCCACGATTCCGTCTACCTTTCGTCGGTGGCGCCGGCCGGCATGGTCTTCATTCCCTGCAAGGATGGCTTGAGCCACAACGAACTCGAGGAAACCAGCCGGGAACAGGCGGAAAACGGCGCTAACGTCCTGTTGCATGCGGTGCTCCGCACGGCGGGGCGGCCCTGAATGGCATAGCCAAGACCGGACCTGCGGGGTGCGAGTTCCGATTCAAGCCCCTCGATCTCCGATCGTACTTGCCTCCAGGCAGGTTTGGGACGGCTATTCTCCCTCATCTACTGGTGGTTGCCGGTGCGCGTCCAGGAACGACAACACCGTGTGATTGAACGTCTTGGGGTATTCGAGCAGCATCAGGTGGCGGCCGAGCACTTCAATTTCCGCGTCGGGCTGATTGGCTTCGATCCAGCGCCTGGCTGCCATCGCCCAGTCTTCCCGAATGATCTGCAGGACGGGTAACTCGCGCGCCGCACGCTTCGACAGCAGGGAAAAGTCGCGCTGCGCCGCATCCCGCAGCAGCGCGGCGGCCCGGCTGGCGGGTAGCGCAGACGCGGTTTCCGTCATGTGGTCCAGTAGCGCCAGCGGAGCCTCACCGTCGAAGCCCGCAGCCATGTATTCCCGGAAGAAGGGGAGGTAGCCTGAACCATCGACCGTCTTGATCAACCCCGCGATTTCATCGGCGTCGCCTTCGCCCCAGTCCTCGTCGCCCGCCTTGACGATCTTCGGCGCTTCATCGACGAACACCAGCGCCAGCACACGGTCGAGTCCGTGCCGGTCGAGATAGGCAAGAGCATCGAAGACGCCCAGCGACCAGCCGAGCAGTATGACGCGTGGCAAGTCCAGCAGTTCGAGCAGTTCGTGCAGGTCGTCGCCGCGCTGCGCATAGTTGTTGCCGGTAGCGACCTGGTCCGAACCGCCCTGGGATCGCGGATCGTAGGCGATGACGCGGAAATGCTCGGCAAAGGCGGGAATGTTGTGCTGAAACACCTCGATCGAGCAGGCCCAGCCGGGGATCAGCACCAGCGGCGTACCGCTGCCCGCCTGTTCGATCCGTATCCGGGTTCCGTCGGCAAGCTTGAGCATTCCGGCTGCTGCCCGCGGTCCGGTTTGCTCAGAAGTACATTCCGAATTCCAGGCCGATGGTGCGCGGCCGGCTCACCACCCATCTCGGGCGCCCCGGCGTTTCCGCGGCGATGGAGCGGTTGTCGCCCAGGTTGGCGATCTTGTCGGTGAGATTGCGGGCGAAGAGAGCGGCCTTGTAGCGCTCGCTGGACAGGCCCACACGCAGCCCGATCTGTTCGTAGGACGCGCGCCGGCGCGGAATGGCGTTCACCACGGAGAGGCTGTGATCGACATAGCTGATATCGGCCCGCAGGAACAGGTCCATCTGGAAAAGCGCGTTCGGGACGAGGTAGTCCACCACCAGCGATGCGGTCCACTCGGGCACGAATTGCAGCGGGTCGCCGTCCTGGTTGATGCCGGCGACGGTTTCGGTGAATTGGGCGTCGGTGTAACCGACGTTCAGGGCCAGGTTGAGGTTGTCCGCCGGCCGGGCGGTGAGCTCGAGTTCCACACCCTGGCTGCGCGCGGCGCCGAAGTTGCCGCGGAACTGGAATCCGCAGGTGAGTTGAATGCGTTGCTGGATGCCGTCGAAATCGATGCGGAAGGCGGTGGCGTTCAGCCGCGTCGCCGGGTTCAGTTCGGCCTTGACGCCGGCCTCGTAGCTGACCAGGTCGTCGGACTCGTAGCTCGATGTGTCGACATCGTGCAGGCCGAGAGCGGCCAGGTCTTCGGGACAGCCGAGGGTGCCGGGGATGGTGCCGTTGGCCCCGCCGAGGCGGAACCCTTCGGCGACCGATGCATAGAGAAACAGGTTGTCGCTCGCCTGGAACTCCAGCGCCCCCTTGAAGATGAAGCCGTCTTCGCTCTGCTTGCCCCCCTCCACGGGAATGTTCGAGAGCGGCGCGTCTTCCGCGAGCGGAACCCCGGCGGCGAGACCGGCCTGCTGCTCCGAGAACTCGACACTGGTGTCGAACCAGCGGGAACCGAACACGACGCTGAACCGGTCGGACATGGCGAAAGAAACCTCGCCGAAGACGCCGAGTTCTTCCACGTCAGTGGGTCGGTGCGAGGTGAATACCAGGTCGCCGAACGGCCAGATGGCCGCCAGCGGCCCGGGGATTCCCAGAACCCGCTGCAACTCGCCGAAGTTGTCGTTCAGGCCCCGGGCATAGTTGCGCGGCTGGAACGACTCATCGTCATCGGTGTTCTGGTAAAAGGCGCCGGCCACGAAATTCCAGGGGCCGTCCAGGTCCGAGGCGAAACGCACTTCCTGGACGAAGCTCTCGAAGTTCAGCGTCTGGAAGATCGGCGACGTGACAGGCCTGACCCCGATGACGTCGAACAGGCCAAAACCGCCCGCCGCGCCGGGCAGCGCCTGCAGGAAATTGATGAAGGAACCGCTGGCCTCGAATTCGAAGGTTTTGCGGTCGAACCAGGATGTCGCCGAGGTGAATTCGCCATGGCCGGTCGCATAGTTCAGGTTCAATGTGTAAAGCGTCCACTTGTCCTCGCCGCCTTCGTCAACGTCGAAGTCCCGATTGTGGTCGAAGTTGCCCGCATCGACATCGGCCAGGGGAAAGCCGTCGAGATCGGTCTCTTGATGCAGTATGCGCGAGGTGATGGAAAAAGCGTCGGTCGGCTCGATCAACAGGTGCGCCTGTACCGCGGCAACCTGCTGCGAGTCCACGTCCTCGATGACGGACCGTGGCGGCCCGGCAAGGGTGGCGGGCGCCGAAAGATGGTTGGCAATGGTGCCCACGCGCCGGTCGAAGACGCCGGCCCGATCCTCGTACAGCCCGGAAAACCGCGCCGCCACCCGCTCGTTGAACGGCACGTTGAACGAACCGGAAACCAGGTAGTT
>JAPOON010000297.1 GCA_026713405.1 Gammaproteobacteria bacterium | reverse complement strand
CGGACGCCCCCTATGCGCCGGAGAGCGACTATGCCCGCAGCAAGGCCCGTGCCGAACGGGCCTTGCTGGATGCCGATCACCGGTTGACAACGCTTGCCATCGTTCGGCCACCGCTGGTGTACGGGCCCGGCGTGCGGGGCAATTTTGCCGCCCTCATAAAGCTGTGCGGGACGGGGCTGCCACTGCCCCTGGCAGGCGCGACGGCTCAGCGATCCATGCTGGGCCTTGCGAACCTGGTGGATTTCCTTGTGCAGTTGCCCGCTGCGAATCTGGATGGCGCCCGGATTCTGCACGTGCGCGACCGGAAAGAATGGCGCGTCACCGAGCTGGCCGGTGAGTTGCAGCGGCTCACGGGCCATTCAACGCGGCAATTCCCCCTGTCCAGAAAACTGGCTGAATCGATGTCCGGCCGCCTGGGCATGCGGCATGTATTCAGCCGTCTGTTCGATCCGCTGCGGGTAGACGGGGAATCCGCAGAGCGCCGGGTGGGCTGGAAACCGCCACGGCCCTCCGCCGAACTTCTCGAGGAAACAGTCGCATGGACTCGACGGCAGCGCTGATTCTGCTCGGAGCCGGGTTCGTGGCTACGGTAGTGCTCGAGGGGCTGCTGGCGGCGTTTGCGCGGCGGCGCGGTTTGCTGGCCGTGCCCAATGCCCGCAGCTTTCATACCGTTGCGACGCCGGCGATCGGCGGCGTGGGATTCGCGTTGCCGATACTGGTGTTTCTTGCATTCCAGAGCCTTGCGCACCCCACGCCGAGCGGTCTGCTGGCGGGCGGCGCGGTGCTGGCGCTCCTGGGGCTGGTGGACGACCTGCGCGAGACCGGCCGCGGTGTGCGCATGGCCGCACAGCTTCTGGCCCTGGGGCTTGTTTTCTGGACGCTGCAGCCGGGCTGGCCCTGGTGGGCGTACGCGCCGGTCGGCGTGCTGCTGCTGTGGCAGATCAATCTCTACAACTTCATGGACGGGATCGACGGCATCCTGGCCACACAGACGCTGTTCTTCTGTCTCGCCGTGCAACTTCTCACCGGCGGTGTTCCCGGCTGGGAAGGTGCCCTGCTGTGGCTGACGGCGGGCGCCATGCTGGCGTTCCTGGTTTACAATTGGACGCCGGCGCGGATCTTCATGGGAGACACCGGCAGCGTCTTTCTCGGGCTTCTCATCGGCGTTGCCGTCGTGCAACTGGTGGCGCAGTACGGCGTGCCGCTGCTCGCCTGCACCATTCTGCTGACGGCGTTCTGGTTTGACGCCAGTTACACGCTGTGTGTCAGAATAGCGACCCGGCAGCCATTCACGGAACCGCATCGCAGCCATCTCTATCAGAAGCTGGCGGCGAGGATCGGTACTCTATGGACAATGCTCGGCTTTTCAGCGCTATGCGTTCTCTGGCTTCTGCCCCTTGCGGTTGCAGCCGCATCCTTTGGGGATTCTCTCGTCCTCGGCGCCGCCTTCCAGGGTCTTGCACTGCTGCCTGTTGCCGTGGCGGCCTGGCGCCTGCGGGCGGGGTTGCCTGAATGAACAAGCTCATCGGCAAGCTGTCCCGGCGCCACAAGCAGGGCCTCGCGCTGCTCTTCGATGCCGCCGTGCTGCCGCTGGCACTGTGGACGGCGCTGGGGTTGCGGCTCGGCGAGTGGTCGCTGGAGATCGCCTGGTTGTGGCCCGCGTTCGCGGCGGCCCTCACCTGCATACCGGCGCTGGCCGTTCAGGGTTTCTACCGGCAGGTGGTGCGCTACATGGGCGGCCGCGGCATGTGGACGGTGGCCAAGGGCGTGGGCATCGGGGCGGCCATGATCGCGGTGGTTGCCTACATGGTTCCCCTTGCCGGGTTTCCGCGCTCGGTGCCGATGATGTTCTGGCTGATCGGCGTCTTCGGCATCGTGGTCGGCCGCCTTGTCATACGCGGCTGGTTCCAGTGGCGCGATGCCGGCCTGCAATCGAGCGAGCCGGTCATCGTTTACGGCGCGGGCAAGCGGGGCGTGGAACTGGTCCGGTCGCTGTTGCGGCAGGGCGACTTCCGGCCGATGGCGTTCGTGGACGATGATGCTGCACTGCAGCATCGGGTGATCGACAACCTGCGTGTCCATGCGCCGCGCTCGCTGCCCCGTCTGCTGCGCGATACCAATGCCCGCCAGGTGCTCGTTGCCGTGGGAGGCGCTTCCAACGCGGCGGCCCGGCGCCGGATTCTCAACTTCCTGGAGCCATTTGGCGTGCGCATCCGCCTCATCCCGGACATCGGCGACCTGATGCTGGACAAGGGCGAGGGCCTGCCCGCGGTGCGGGACGTGGAAATCAGGGATCTGCTCGGGCGCAGCGAGGTGGACCCGCTGCCCCACCTGCTGCGGAAATCCGTGGCAGGGCGCAACGTCATGGTGACCGGCGCCGGCGGCTCCATCGGTTCCGAACTTTGTCGCCAGATCGTGCGCGAGGGGCCGGCGCGCCTGGTGTTGCTGGATCAGTCCGAGTTCGGGTTGTTCGAGATTCAGCGGGAACTCGAGCAGATCTGCACCGAGGAGCAACTCGGCGTCTCCATCGTCAGCCTGCTCGGGTCTGTCACCAACCGGGCGTTCATCCACCGCTCGATCGAAGTGCAGGGTATCGAGACGCTCTACCACGCGGCAGCTTACAAGCACGTGGGCATCGTCGAGGACAATGTCATCCAGGGGCTCAGGAACAATGCATTCGGCACCCTCTACACGGCGGAGGGGGCTCTCGCCGCGGGCGTTTCGGACTTCATCCTGATTTCCACGGACAAGGCGGTGCGCACCACCAGCGCCATGGGCGCGAGCAAGCGCCTGGGTGAGATGATCCTGCAGGCTTTGCAGGAAACTGCGTCGGATACCTGTTTCTCCATCGTCCGGTTCGGCAACGTGCTCGGGTCGTCCGGTTCGGTGGTGCCGCTGTTCCTGGAGCAGATCGAGAACGGCGGCCCGGTCACGGTGACCCATCCGGACGTTACCCGCTATTTCATGACCATCCAGGAAGCGGCCCAACTCGTGCTGCAGGCGGCGAGCCTGGGGCGGGGCGGCGATGTCTTCCTCCTGGATATGGGCCAACCCGTCAAGATCATGGACCTCGCTGCCCGCATGGCCCTGATCAGGGGGCACCGCCTGAAGACGGAATTCGAGCCCGACGGCGACATCGACGTCCAGTTCATCGGGCTCAGGCCCGGCGAGAAACTGCACGAAGAACTGCTGGTGGGCGAGGACGTCACCGGCACCGAACACCCGCGCATCATGCGCGCGGAGGAAGGCTTCGTGCCCTGGGCGGAACTGCGCGTGGCCCTCAAGACCCTGGAGCAGGCCTGCGACAGCTACGACTTCGAGGCCATCAAGGCGTTCACCTCCGGCCTGATCGAGGGTTCCGACCTGGAATCCCAGCTCGGCGGGCTGGTGCCCAAGACGCCGGTGCTGCGGTTGAGTTAACCCGTTACCTGTTGAACCACTCCTCGTCCTTCAGCCTTTGCAGGGCGAATTCCGCGCGTTCCCGCCACATGGGGTCGGACGTCCAGTTCAGGGCGTTTCTCAGGTACGCCGCGGCCCGCGGGTCACCGGCGATTCGGTAGCCCTCGCCGAGATAGAAGTTGACGCTCACCTCCCAGGGCATCTTTTCGTACGCAAGGCGCAGG
>JAPOON010000296.1 GCA_026713405.1 Gammaproteobacteria bacterium | reverse complement strand
CGGATTTTTTCTGCGGGGGGTTTCTCTTCCTGGCGGGGGGTTGCCCCCTCGCCCCCCCCGGCGGGGGCCTCTTTCTTGCGAGGGGTTCCCCCCCCGCGCTCCCCGGCTGAGGGCTCTTTCTTGCGAGGGGTTCCCCCCTCGCGCTCCCCGGCTGAGGGCTCCGCTGCGAGGGATATTTCCCCCGGACTCTCCGGCTTGGCTATTGCAGGCGAGGGGCGCCTCTTCGAGTTCGGCAGTTGCGGCTTCCGGGGGTTGTGCCGGTCTGCCATGTCGCCACAAAAGCATATATTTTTCAATATCTTCAGATAGAAGTTGAGAATTTACCTGAATATTTAGGCCGGATATGGGCCAACCGCCGCGGCGTTTCACGATGGAGACATCGAGTGCGCTTCGCGGGCCCGGCTCGAGTTTCAGCCTGAGTTCCGCCATGGAGGCGCCCTCCGCGGCCGCTGCCGGGCGGAACAGGCAGCCGAGAGTTCCGCCCTGTTTGGCCGCAAGCTGCAGGCGCCGCGTGGCCGTGAGCGTCAGGCGGCGCTCGTCCAGCCAGCCGAGTACTGCGCTGCAGGTGCCCGACCGGCTGGCCTGTTCCATGGCCCAGAGCGCTTCCTCGTGTTGCCTGGGGTGTACGAGCAGAATGCGGCTGATATCGATATCGAGCGCCGCCAGCGCCGGGGCATAGGGAATGAAGGGCGGGTTGATCCAGGCAATCCACCGCGCCGCGCGGCTCAAGTGCCGAAGTGCGGGCGCCAGGAGCTTGAGTTCGCCGATGCCGGCAGTGCCCAGCATGAGTTCGATGAGCCCGGCCTGCGGCCAGCCGTTGCCCGGCAGATGGGCATCAAGGGCATCGAACCCGCTCGAAGTCGCGGCAACGGCCCCGACCGGGGAACCGATCTCGTCGGCCCGCCAGAGATCGGGGTGCCGAAGCAGGTCTCCTATGGCCATATCGATACTGTGTTTTCATACAGGGGTCGGCCAGATTACCTGGATGTCTATACAGTATCAACACCCTGTGTGCGGGCGCGGCCTATGGAGTAATAGGTAAAGCCGAGTTCGCCGAGATAGCCGGGATCGTAGAGGTTACGGCCGTCGAAGATCACGGATTGCTTCAGGGTTTCGCGCAGCGCGTGGAAGTCGGGGCTGCGGAACTCGTTCCACTCGGTGACGATGATGAGCCCGTCGGCGCCGGGCAGCGTATCGTCGCGCCGCTCGCAGACCTCGATGGCATCGCCGTAGAGCCGTGCCGCTTCGGGGCCGGCGACCGGATCGTAGGCGCTGACGCCCGCGCCGCCCGCCAGCAGCCTGTCGATGACGGTGCGGCTCGGGGCCTCGCGCATGTCGTTCGTGTTCGGCTTGAACGCCAGGCCCCAGAGCGCGAATTTGCGACCGTCAAGGTCACCCTCGTAGTGGGCCAGCATCTTGTCCACCAGTACGCCTCTCTGCCGTTCGTTGACCGCTGCAACGCCGTTCGCGATGCGGGCCTCGTAACCGACCGATGCGGCGGTGCGGATCAGGGCCTTCACATCCTTGGGGAAGCAGGAGCCCCCGTAACCCGTACCGGCGTAGATGAAGTGGTAGCCGATCCGGGGATCGGTGCCGATGCCCCGGCGCACGGCCTCGATGTCGGCGCCCAGCTTTTCCGCCAGGCTCGCCAGCTCGTTCATCAGGCTGATGCGGGTTGCCAGCATGACGTTGGCGGCGTACTTGGTGAGTTCGGCGGATCGCACATCCATGTGCACCACCTTGTCGTGGTTGCGGTTGAAGGGCGCATACAGTCGCTCCAGCCGTTGCCGGGTCTCCATGCTCTCGCAGCCGATGATGATGCGGTCCGGCTTCATGAAGTCGCTCACCGCGGCGCCTTCCTTCAGAAACTCGGGGTTCGAGACGACATCGAAATCGATTTCGACACCCCGGGTCGCCAGAACCTGGCCGATCTTCCCGCGCACCCGGTCGGCCGTGCCTACCGGAACCGTCGACTTGTTGACGACAATCCTGGGCGTTTGCAGGTAACGCCCGATGTCTTCCGCCACGGCAAGCACGTAACGCAGGTCCGCGGAGCCGTCTTCGTCGGGCGGGGTACCCACCGCGATGAACAGTACATCGCCATGGTTGACCCCCTGCTGTGTGTCCGTCGTGAAACGAAGCCGTCCGCCCGAGGCATTGTTGGCCACCATCTGCTCGAGGCCCGGCTCGAACATCGGCACCTGCCCGTTCTCGAGGGCCGCGATCTTGTCCGCATCGATGTCCACGCAAAGCACGGAGTTGCCCATCTCCGCAAAGCAGGCGCCGGTGACCAGGCCGACGTATCCGGTTCCGAACATCGTGATGTTCAAGGCTTCAATCCTCCAGTCTGGCCGGCCCCTGGCGGCGGTGAATCTGCACGGAAGTCATTTGTGACGACATTGCAACGTTACTCTGACAGGAACGCTACAAACTGACGATGGGCTTCAATGTAACAAATCTCCCACGTCCGGCAGCGAGTTGGCATGCGTGGCTTCCCTTTCGGCGCACCAGCCACCACATCCTGCCGTTCGCGAGGGCGTGAGACGCGCTGTAGCGCGCCGGTAGCCAGGACAAAAACTGCTAGACAACGACCTCGATCAGGTACGGGCCGGGTGTTGCGATACTGCGTGCAAAGGCGTCCGCGAATTCTTCAGCCGTTTCCGCGCGCATTGCCGGCACACCCATGCCCCCGGCAAGCCGTACGAAATCGAGATCGGGCCGGCTGAGGTCCATCATGTCCATGGCCTTGCGACCCGGATTGGGGGCCCCGACGCGCATGAACTCGATCTGCAGGATCGCGTATTTCCTGTTTGAGAATACGACCGTGGTGATGTCCAGGCTCTCCCGGGCCTGGGTCCACAGGGCCTGCACGGTGTACATGCCGCTG
>JAPOON010000295.1 GCA_026713405.1 Gammaproteobacteria bacterium | reverse complement strand
TTGCCTTCCCACGAGCAGTTGCGCCCCGACGATCCCGGCGTCAGCCCGCTGGCGCGGGTGACGGACTGGTACGAGACGACGTGCCCGGCCTGCGGCGGGCACGCCCACCGGGAGACCGATGTCACCGACAACTTCCTGTGCAGCGGCTGGTACTTCCTGCGCTACCCGTCCGCGTGCCTTGACGACGAACCCATCAACCGGGAGCTGACCGAGAAGTGGCTGCCGGTAGACTGCTACATCGGCGGCCACGAACACGCCGTGCTGCACCTGATGTATGCGCGTTTTCTCACCATGGCGCTGCACGAACTTGGCATCATCGGCTTTGCCGAGCCGTTCCGGAAGTTCCGCGCCCATGGGCTGCTCATCCGCGAAGGCCGCAAGATGTCGAAGAGCCGCGGCAACGTGATCGTTCCGGACGACATCATCGCGAAGTACGGCGCCGACACCATGCGGCTGTACCTGATGTTCCTGGGGCCTTACCAGCAGGGTGGCGATTACCAGGGCAAGGGCATCCAGGGGCCGCAGGGGTTCATCAATCGCCTGTGGCAGAGCGTGGTGCGTGCGCTCGACGAGGATGCCGGGGAAGCGCCGGACCCGGACGTGGAACGGGCGCTGCACCGCACCATCAAGCAGGTGACCGAGCAGGTGGCCGATCTCCACTACAACACCGCCATCGCGGCCATGATGGAGTACCTCAACGTCGTGCGCGAAGGCGGACGGGTACCCAAGCAGGCGGAACTCAGGCCCCTGGTGATCCTGCTGGCGCCGTTCGCCCCCCATGTCGCCGAGGAACTGCATGCGAAGCTCGGCGCCGCCGGGGGCCTCTTCGCAGCGGCCCGCTGGCCGGACTACGACGAGTCGAAAATCGCGGAGGAATTCGTTGAGATCGCCGTGCAGGTGAACGGCAAGCTGCGCGGGCAGGTCAACGTACCCAACGCATCAGCCGTCGAAGTGGTGCAGGAGGCGGCCTTCAGCAACAGCAACGTCGCCCGCCATCTGGACGGCAAGACGGTGCGCAAGGTCATCCACGTGCCGAACAAGCTCATCAACCTGGTCGCCGCGTGAGGCGAGCCCGCGTTCCGGCTGCGGGAACGGGGAACGGCGCGTCTTCAACGGCCGATTGGCGGCTGCGGCGAGCGTATTCTGTTTCCGGGTTTCGTCAGACTGGCGCGTCGTCGGCACTGGCGGCGATTGCGGTTCTTGCATTGACCCTCGTTTCTCTCTCCGGCTGCGGATTCGAGCTGCGCGGCTGGGACCTCGAGACCAGCATCGAAAGTGTTCATGTCACGGCCAAGCCGCGGGTCCGTCTTGCGGGCGAATTGCGGCGGGCGCTCAGCCAGGCAGGGGTGCGGATTGAGCCGCGGCCGTCGGCTGCCGAGATGATCGTCGAACTGCTGGAGGAGCGGCGCGGGCGGCGCACCGTGGCGGGGACCGGCAGCGCCCGGGCCGCGGAGTACGAAGTGACCATCAGCGTTCGCTTCGCCATTCGCTCCGGTGCCCGGGTCTTGCGGGA
>JAPOON010000294.1 GCA_026713405.1 Gammaproteobacteria bacterium | reverse complement strand
CGGCTACCAGGTGCCCCGCGCCAAGGCAGCCGACTACATCGGCAAGGCTCGGCTGGAAGAAGTTCGCTCCCTCGTCGAGGCAGGCACACCACCGTACAAGCTGACACTGGTGGGACTGGTGCTCGGCGGTCAGCCGATCGAAGACTACGCGCCCGATTTCTGGCTGATTTCAGCGGCCGATGCCGGCAAGCCGGTGGGTTACGTCACGTCGCCCTGGTACTCGCCGGAACTCGGATCCAACATCGCGATGGGCTACGTCCCGTGCGCGATGGCGGCTCTGGGTACCGCCGTGAAGGTCTGGCTGCCCGACGCATACTCGACGACTCCCGGGCAACCGGTTGACGGTACGGTCGTGGACATGCCGTTCCGCCCCTCGGTCAATCCGAACGCTCGGGAGATCGCGAGGGCGGAAGGGCGGGATGTGGCGTATTGATCCGTGACGCCGCCCCGCCCGCCCCCGCGTTGCGGCTGAAGCACCCCGGGCTTCCAGGGAAACGGCGGCGATGACCCGCTACTCGATCTTCAGCCTCGCCCGCAACGCCCTTGCCTATCGCCCGAACTGGCCACGGGCCTGGCGCAGCCCCGATCCCCGCCCCGCCTATGACGTGGTGATCGTGGGCGGCGGCGGCCACGGGCTGGCGACCGCCTATTACCTGGCCAAGGAACACGGTGTCAGCAACATTGCGGTCCTTGAGAAAGGCTGGCTGGGCGGCGGCAATACGGGGCGCAATACCACGATCATCCGTTCCAATTACCTCTGGGACGAGAGCGCACACCTCTACGAGAAGGCCCTGCAGCTCTATGAAGGCCTCAGCCGGGATCTGAACTTCAACATCATGCTGAGCCAGCGCGGAGTCCTGAACCTCGCCCACAACGAACATGACCTCAAGGAGATGTCCCGGCGGGTGCGGGCAATCCGCCTGAACGGGATCGATTCGGAGATGCTGGACCCGCAGGGGGTGAAGGCGGAAGTTCCGGTCATCAATATCTCAAGGCAAGTGCGGTACCCCATCCTCGGCGCATCTCTCCAGCGGCGCGGCGGGGTGGCACGCCACGACGCGGTCGCTTGGGGATTTGCCCGCGCCGCCGACGCGCGCGGCGTGGACATCGTCCAGAACTGCGAAGTGACCGGGCTCGATGTGGTGAACAGTCGCGTGCGCGGCCTCCGGACGTCGCGCGGCACCATCGCGGCGAAGAAGGTGGGCCTCGTCGCGGCCGGACATTCAAGCGTCCTTGCCGCCATGGCGGGCCTGCGGCTTCCCATCGAGAGCCACCCGCTGCAGGCGATGGTGTCGGAGCCGATCAAGCCGGTTCTCAACAGCGTCGTGATGTCGAACACCGTTCACGTCTACCTCAGCCAGTCCGACAAGGGCGAGCTCGTCATCGGCGCCGGCATCGACGGCTATAACTCGTATGCCCAGCGCGGCAGCTTTCAGATCATTGAAGGTCAAATGGGGGCGCTGCTGGAGTTGTTTCCCAGTTTCTCGCGACTTCGCATGCTGCGCCAGTGGGGCGGCATCGTCGACGTTTGTCCGGACGCGAGTCCCATCGTGGGCAAGACTCCCGTCGAGGGTCTCTACATCAATTGCGGCTGGGGTACCGGCGGTTTCAAGGCGACCCCGGGTTCGGGCTGGGCGTTCGCCCACACCATCGCGCAGGACCGGCCGCACGCGCTGAATGCCCCCTTCACCCTGGAGCGCTTCAGCACCGGCGCGCTGATTGATGAACACGGCGCCGCTGCGGTGGCGCATTGAGGGCACCATGCTTCTGATTTCCTGCCCCTGGTGTGGCCAGCGCGACGAAAGCGAGTTCACCTGCGGTGGGGAGGCCCACATCCTGAGGCCGCCTGACCCCGACGCGCTCAGTGATCCGGAATGGGCCGACTACCTGTTCATGCGCACCAACCCGAAGGGCCGGCACCGCGAGCGCTGGTGCCACACCCACGGCTGCGGGCGCTGGTTCAACATGGAACGGGATACCGCAACGCACGACATCGTCTCCGTCTATCGAATGGGCGAAGCTCCTCCCGACGATCGCGACGGAAACCCGTCGTGACCTCCCAGCCGTACCGGCTGGCCGAAGGCGGCGTCATAGACCGGACGCGACCGCTGACCTTCTCCTTCAACGGCCGGCGGCTGACAGGATATTCGGGAGACACGCTGGCCTCGGCCCTGCTTGCGAACGGCGTGCATCTGGTTGGCCGCAGCTTCAAGTACCACCGGCCGCGCGGAATCCTCACCGCCGGCACGGAGGAGCCGAACGCGCTGGTGCAGCTGGAGGCCGGGAACCGGAGCATCCCCAACCTCAGGGCCACCCGGATCGAGCTCTACAACGGCCTCTCCGCAGCCAGCGTCAACTGCTGGCCGGGCGTGCGGTTCGATGCCGGCGCGCTCATCGATGCCGTCCACCGCCTGGTTCCGGCAGGGTTTTACTACAAGACGTTCATGTGGCCGCAGGGCGGCTGGCATGTCTACGAACGGCTGATCCGGCGGATGGCGGGCATGGGGCGCGCGCCCGAAGGCGCGGACCCTGACCGGTACGAGCGCACGAACGCGCATTGCGACGTCCTGATCATCGGTGCAGGACCGGCTGGACTGGCCGCCGCGGTAACGGCGGGGCGCAGCGGCGCCAGGGTCATCCTGGCCGACGAGCGCGACCAACCGGGCGGCTCCCTTCCGGACGTGGCCGCGGACGGGGACGTGACGGGCACCAGCTGGCTCGGCGACACCATCGCCGAGCTGCAGTCGATGACGAACGTGCGGATGTTCACGCGCACCACGGTCACCGGATATTTCGATCACAATTTCCTGATTGCCGTGGAACGGGTCACCGACCACCTCGGTCCCGGCGCGCCTGCTCACCTTCCGCGCCAGCGGCTGTGGCGCATCCGCACCAGCAGGGTCGTGTTGGCCACCGGGGCCCTGGAGCGGCCGCTGGTATTTGCCAACAACGACCGACCCGGGGTAATGCTGGCAGGCTCGGCGCGGGCCTACGTCAACCGCTTCGCCGTCCTCCCCGGACGGCGCGCGGTGGTGGTGACCAACAACGACAGCGCTTACGAGACGGCGCTCGATCTTCATCGCAACGGCGTCGAGATCGCTGCGATCGCCGATCTCCGAGCGGATCCGGTTGGCCCGGCCACAGAAGCCGCTGCAGCGGCGGGCCTGAACATCCTGCGTGGCCACGCTGTCGTCGACACCAATGGCCGCCGGCGGGTGCGGGCCGCGCATGTCGCCGGAATCGGCCTCGACGGCTCGCTCACGAGGCCAGTACGCGCTTTGCATTGCGATCTGGTCCTGATGTCGGGGGGTTGGAGCCCGGCCGTGCACCTGTTCTCGCAGTCCGGCGGGAAATTGCGTTACGACGAAATGCTCGGCGCCTTCCTGCCGGACGGCTCGCGCCAGCACGTACTGTGCGCCGGCGCGATGAACGGGGTTGCCGAAACGGCTTCCTGCATCGTGCAAGGCCAAGACGCGGGCAAGGGCGACATGCCTGCCGCATCGGAACCAACGGCGTCCCCTGTCGATGCACACTGGCCGATTCCGGCCCGAAACCGATCTGGCGAAGTCAGGCAGTTCGTGGATTTCCAGAACGACGTAACCGCGGCCGATATCTCGCTGGCAGTCTCCGAAGGCTACCAGTCGGTCGAACACCTGAAGCGCTACACCACCCTCGGAATGGGCACTGACCAGGGCAAGACCGGCAATGTGCCAGGGATCGCCATTCTCGCCGGATCGCTCGGCGTGCCGCTCCCGGCGGTCGGGACGACCACCTTCCGACCGCCCTACGACCCCGTGACGTTCGGCGCGATCGCAGGCCGCGATGTCGGTCCTCTGGCGGACCCGATCCGCCAGACGCCGATGCATGCCTGGCACGCGGAAGCCGGGGCCGTCTTCGAGGATGTTGGCCAGTGGAAACGACCTTTCTATTACCCGCTGGCTGGCGAGACCAAACACGACGCGGTCGCGCGCGAGTGCATGGCGGTACGGCACGCGGCCGGCATCATGGACGCGACCACGCTCGGCAAGATCGTGCTGAGCGGTCCTGGCGCCGTGGAGTTCCTGAACCGGGTCTACACCAATGCCTGGGGCGGTCTCGAGGTGGGCCGTTGCCGGTACGGCCTGATGCTGGGGGAAGACGGCATGGTCCTCGATGACGGAGTCACCGCGCGGCTCGCCGAGGACCGCTTCTTGATGACCACGACTACCGGCAACGCGTCCCGTGTGCTGGCCTGGCTGGAGGAGTGGCTGCAAACGGAGTGGCCCGAACTCGACGTCTATCTGACGTCGGCCACCGAACAGTTCGCCACGGTTGTGTTGGCGGGTCCGAAGGCCCGCGCCATCCTGACCGGGCTCACCAGCGACATCGATGTCAGTGCCGAGGCCTTCCCCTTCATGTCCTGGCGCGGCGGTCACGTGGCTGGTTTTCCGGCACGGGTATTCCGGATCAGCTATTCGGGTGAGCTTGCCTACGAGATCAGCGTGCCAGCCCGCCACGGCCTTGAACTCTGGGCAATTTTGCTTCAGAGCGGTCCAGACTACGCCGTCACGCCTTTCGGAACCGAGGCCATGCACGTTCTCCGGGCCGAAAAGGGCTACCTCATGGTCGGTCAGGAAACGGACGGGACCGTGACCCCCATCGATCTCGGAATGCAGTGGATCCTGAGCACGAAGAAGGACTTCATCGGCCGCCGGTCACTAGCGCGGAGTGCGATGCTTGATCCACTGCGCAAGCGCCTGGTAGGGCTCCGGACCGAGGATCCTGAGCTGGTGTTGCCCGAAGGGGCGCAAATCCTGCCGACGGCCCCGTCCGGACCGCCGGAAACCATGATCGGTCACGTCACCTCGAGCTACTGGAGCGGAGCCCTGCGCCGCTCCATCGCGCTGGCACTGGTCAAGGGCGGCCACGACCGGGAATCTGCCACGGTTCACGTGCCGCTGGAGGGCCGCACGGCCCGCGCCGAAATCTGCGACCCGCGGTTTTACGATCCCGAAGGATTGCGCCTCCATGGCTGATCGCGCGGTCAGAGACGGCCCCGCCGTCACCGTGGCCCTTTGCCCCCCTCGGGGACGCATCAACCTGCGCGGCGATACCGGGGATCCTGCCTTCACAGCCGGGGTCGCTGGCGTCGTGGGAGCGGAGCCACCGCCCGTGGCCAACACCGGCCGGTCGGGGGCCGAGGCCGTTGTCCTCTGGCTCGGCCCCGACGAATGGCTGATCGAGGTCGCAGCGGCGGCGGAGGCTGAGACCACCGTGCAGCTCGGGAATGCCCTTGCCGACCTCCACGCCTCGGTGGTGGCCGTCGGCGACGGCCATGTCACCCTGTCGGTCTCGGGACCGCGCTCGCTCGATGTACTGGCGAAAGGAATGACCCTGGACCTTGGTCCGGGCCGCTTTCCGGCCGGCCGGTGCGCCCGTAGCCTGCTTGCGAAGGTGCCAGTACTGTTGCACCGGCCCGGTGAAGAGCGCCTGTACGAGATCACCGTGGCCCGGAGTTTTTCCGACTACGCGCTGCACTGGCTTCAGGATGCGGCACTGGAATACCTAGGGAATTATATACGATAGTGCCGTAGATATTGCGTATAGACCCTTAATGTTCTAATCATGATCCCATGGGGGCGCACCGGAACATCACCTACCGCCTGGTTCCCGGCACCGCCGTCCGCGCCCGGAGGCTGGCCAGTACGGCAGGGGCCTGCCGGTACGTGTGGAACACCATGCTGGCCGATCAGCAGGACCTGTACCTGGCGGCGCGGGCGGCGGGTGCGAAGCCGCCGTCCGTCTCGTTCTTCACCCTCGGGAAGGCGTACACCCAGCTCCGGAAGGCCACGCCCTGGCTGCAGGAGCTCCCGTTCGCGCCCATCCGCTACACGCTGAAGTACCAAGCCGACGCGTGGCAGCGGTACTTCCGGGGGCAAGGCGGCCGCCCGCGTTTCAAGGCGCGCCGCGGGGACGACCGCGTGACGTTCCCCAGGGACAGCTTCCGGATCGAGGGGGATACGGTGCGCCTGGCGCGGATCGGCCCGATGCGGCTGCGCCGCCGGGGCGGCAATCCGTATCCGGACGGCGTGGCGAAACAGGTGGCCGTGAAGCGCGTGGGGAAGCGCTGGCACGCGGTCGTCTGCTACGAGGTGGACATTGGGGAGCGCACGGACGACGGCCGGGCGCTGGGCGTCGACATGAACGTCGGGCAGGTGGCGACCAGCGACGGCGCCATCCTGCGGATGCCGGTTGCATCCAGGCTGGTGGCCCGCCACCAGCGCCAGCAGCGCGTCGCGGCGCGGCGGCGGAAGGGATCGCGCCGTCGGCTGCGGATGATCCGCCGGGCGGCGCGGACCGCCCGGAAGCTCGCCATGCGCCGCCGGAACTGGCAGCACCAGGTGAGCCGGCGCCTGGCGGACCGGGCCGCGACGCTGGTGGTGGAAGACCTGCGGGTGCGGGGCATGACGGCCTCCGCGCAAGGTACGGCCGAACAGCCGGGGATGAACGTGCGGCAGAAAGCCGGGCTGAACCGGTCCATCCTGCAGACCGGGTGGGGCGATCTCAGG
>JAPOON010000293.1 GCA_026713405.1 Gammaproteobacteria bacterium | reverse complement strand
GACACCGCCGAGCCGAAACCGGCAGGTAAGCTGCCCGTTCTGGCGCTCGGTGAAATCCAGGCTGCCCAACGATTCGCCGAGGCCGCGCATCGCTGTCTTGACGGCCTCGCTCTCAGCGGGAATGCGGGTCGCCAGCGCCTCGAGTTCGGGCGGGCGGGCAAAACGCTGGGTAAGACTCGCCACCACCTTGTTGACCTGGTCTGCCCAGGCGGCCGTTCCGTTGATCCAGGCCCTGGACGCAAAGTGCTGCTGCGTCTTCACCGGCAGGTGGTGGGCCTCGTCGACCACGACGATGCACTCCTCCGGTTCGGGCAGGATATAGCCGCCGCCCAGGTTCAGGTCCGCAAGCAGCAGGTCCTGGTTGGCGACGATCACCCGCACCCCGTCGAGACCGTTGCGCGCCTTGAAGAACGGGCACGCCTGGAAAAACGCGCAGCGGTTGTTCGTGCAGCCGCGATGGTCGGTGGTCACCTGCCGCCAGGCGGCTGCGTCGATCCCCCTCGGCCAGCTGTCGATCTCGCCGTCCCAGCGCCCGGTCGTAAAGGCATCCAGAATTTCGCGGTGGACTGCGTCGTGGTCCTCCGCATCCTCTGCCCCGTCGTCGATTGCCGGATGTTCGCCGGTCTGGTTAAGACGTTCGTCCAGGCGTTTCAGGCAGACATAGCGCCCCCGGCCCTTGGCCAGTGCGAAGTCGAAATCGAGCCCGGCGCCTTCGGCCAGGTCCGGCAGGTCGCGCAGCATGATCTGTTCCTGCAGGGCGACGGTTGCGCTGGCGATGACGACGGTCTTCTCCAGTTCCTGGGCAATGGGAATGGCGGCCAGGCAGTAGGCGGCCGTCTTGCCCGTGCCGGTACCCGCCTCGATGGCGGCAATGCGCGGCGCTGAACCCGTACAGACACGCGCGATCTCGGCAATCATCTCCCGCTGACCGCGGCGGGGGTCGAATTCGCGCGACTTGAGCCACTTGCGGTAGGCTTCCTGGATGCGGGCTTTCAGCTTGTCGTTGAGAACGGTCACGGCGGCTGAACCTCTAGTTCGCAGTCAAGGTCGTGAAACCAGTCAAAATCCCTCCCGGTCGCCTTTTCTCGCCGGGCTGGGGCGTCGCCCCGTTAGCTTACCTTGAATTCCGTGCGCGGAGCCCCGGTGTGGACCGTCAATCCACCGGCCAGGCATCGAACCCCTTGTGGGTGAGAATGAAGGTGGCCAGCGCCCGCTCCCGCAGTTCGCCGCCGACGATGTGGTAGCGCCGCGCGGGATCCAGGGAGGGAATCTGCTCGCGCAGCCGCGCCAGTGCGCCTTCTTCACCGACATCGATGCACTCGCCTTCGCCGGGGCTCTGGACGAATCGCACCAGGTTGTCGACCAGGAGGGTCACGAAGCGATCCTTGGGCAGGCGCAGTATCGAGCCCGCCCGGGTTGCCGCGACGGTGGCGTTGCGCCGGCCGTTCAACAGCAGGGCGTCCTCTCCGAAGAAGTCGCCGGGGCCCAGGTGCGCGACCGTCCGGCCCCCCCGCCGCACGGCCGCGTGGCCCGATTTCAGGACGAAAAAGTCGTGTGCGGCGCTTCCCTCCGCGACGAGCCGCTCCCCCGCCTCGAAAGACCGTTCGGCGAGCGCGCTCAGCAGTTGTTGCCAGATGCCCGCATCGAGACGCTGCAGGAGCGGCGAGCCCATGAAGCGACGTTCCCAATCCGCCAGGCCCTCGGCCTCCGGGTTCGACTGCGCCGTGCCGAGCAGGAAGGCGATGGGCGCGGTATCCACGTGCAGGAGGCGCACCGGGCCCTTGGAAATCATGGCATCGCAACCCGGATAAAGCGGCAGGCGCGATTCCGGCGATTGCGGTCGGATGTCGCGTTGCGGTGGAAACAGGCGGACCGTTCCCTGGACCAGGTAGTAGCGCCCCTTCAGGCGGGCGCCCGGGCGCAGCAACCAGCGATCGGCGGGGACATTGATCAACTGCGCATGCCGAACGGCCGTAGCCAGTTCGGTGGAACTCATTGCCTGGAAGGGATCGAACCGCTTGAGCGTTTCCGCGAGCATGCGCTCAGGATGCGCTTGTCGTCGGTCTCGCGGTAGGCGTCAGCAGCCCGATAATCTGTCAGTCATTCGCCCCGCTCCCGCGCCACCGCCCGATAACCGATATCGGTGCGATGGTAGGCGCCGTCCCAGTCGATGCCCGCCACCCCCTCGTAGGCCCGGCGCTGAGCCCCGGTAACGCTATCCCCAAGGGCGACGATGCACAGCACGCGCCCACCGCTGGTGACCACCCTGGTGCCCTCAACCCTCGTACCTGCATGGAACGCCTTGATGTCACCGTTGCCGGCCAATCCTTCCAGCCCCGATATGGCCGCCCCGTTGGCGTAACTGCCAGGGTATCCGCCCGCGGCCATCACCACGCCGAGGGCCGTGCGCGCATCCCAGTCAAGCGTCTCGCCTTCCAGAGCGCCCGACAGCGCGCCGAGACACAATTCGGGAAGATCGGAGCGCAGGCGCATCAACACCGGCTGGGCCTCCGGGTCGCCAAAGCGGCAGTTGAATTCGATCACCCGCGGTGCGCCGGCCGGGGCGATCATGAGGGCCGCGTACAGGAATCCCACATGGGCCGTGCCATCCGCCGCCATGCCCGCCATGGTTGGCTCGATGATCTCCCGAACGATGCGGCGATGCACCGCATCGGTGACCACCGGCGCCGGAGAGTACGCCCCCATGCCCCCCGTATTGGGGCCCTTGTCGCCGTCGTAGGCCGCCTTGTGATCCTGGGAGCTGGCGAAGGGCAGCGCGGTGCGCCCGTCGCACAGGCAGATGAAACTCGCCTCCTCGCCCACGAGAAATTCCTCGACGACCACGCGTTCGCCCGCGCTGCCGAAGGCACCGCCGGCGAGCATGGCGTCCAGTGCGGCGTAGGCTTCCTCCTCGGTCCCGGCGACGATGACGCCCTTGCCGGCGGCGAGCCCGTCCGCCTTGATGACGATGGGAGCGCCCCGGGCTTCCACATACGCCCGGGCCGCCGCCAGGTCGCTGAAGGTCTCCGATGCGGCCGTCGGGATACCGTGCCGCTGCATGAAGTCCTTGGCAAAGGCTTTCGAACCTTCCAGCCGCGCGGCCGCCGCGCCCGGGCCGAAACAGCCTAGGCCCCGCGCCGCGAAGAACTCCACGATGCCATCCACCAGCGGCGCCTCCGGCCCGACGATGGTGAGCGCAACATCCCTGGTTCCGGCGAACTCCGCCAGCGCCTCGAAATCGTCAACGGCAATGTCGACGTTCTCGACCCCGGGCTCTGCCGCGGTACCCGCATTGCCGGGCGCGACATACACATGACTCACGTTCGGGCTCAGGCTCGACTTCCACGCCAGCGCATGCTCCCGTCCCCCGGATCCCACCACCAGAACCCTCATAGCCACCTCCTTCTACTCGAGAAGCCTAGCAGTTCTCTCCATGGTGACCCGCACATTGACGCGCAGGGAACAACGGTTGGATGTACGATGAGAGCGGGTGTGAGGTACGGGCCTCCAGCACCTTTAAGGGTCGCCACCGGTCGGGCGCAGCCCGAGCCGAAGCACAGCTTCGGCAGGTGGCGACGCCCCGCAACTGGTTGCGGGGCCGGTTTGTCGAACAACCGGAACAGTCCAACACGGCACTCCCGCTTGGCGTGCAGGATGCCCGTACCGCATGCCTGCTCTCGGTGCCCGAACGAAGGAATTGTTCCCACTGCAATGAACACAAAATAAATCAACAAATTCAAAAGTTGGAAATACTCAATGAAAGCGAACAATCCGGCATGCTCCCTCAGTGCCTGAAGTGACGGACGCCGGTGAACACCATGGCCATGGCGTGCTCGTCGGCGGCATCGATGACTTCCGCATCGCGCATCGATCCACCGGGTTGAATCACGGCCGCGATCCCTGCCGCAGCGGCGGCATCGATCCCGTCCCGGAAGGGGAAGAACGCATCCGAAGCCATGACCGATCCGGCCACCGCCAACCCCTCGTCCTCGGCCTTGAATCCGGCGATGCGGGCACTGACCACGCGGCTCATCTGCCCGGCGCCGACACCGATGGTCTGCCGGTCCCGGGCATAGACGATGGCATTCGATTTCACGAACCAGGCAACCCGCCAGGCAAAGAGCAGGTCCTGCATCTCCCCGGAGCTCGGCACCCGGCGGGACACCGTACGCAGCGCGTCCTCATCCAGGCACACGTCGTCCGCCGTCTGGGCCAGGAGCCCGCCCGCGACTTTCTTCAGGTCGAGGCCGCTGCCGGGCCCGGCAAGCGGCCCGCAGGCCAGCAGCCGCACGTTCTTTCTGACCTTGGCGGCTTCCTCCGCATCGGCGGCCACGGCCGGCGCAGCCACCACCTCGACGAACTGCGCCTCGAGAATTTCCCCGAGCGTGGCGCCGTCGAGATCGCGATTGAACGCCACGATGCCGCCGAAGGCTGACGTCGGGTCCGTGGCGAAGGCGCGCCGATAAGCCTCCACCGGGGTTGCGCCGAGGGCGACCCCGCACGGATTGGCATGCTTGACGATCACGCAGGCCGGTTCCTCGAAAACGCTGACGCATTTCACGGCCGCATCCGCATCGGCCACGTTGTTGTAGGAAAGCGCCTTGCCCTGAATCTGCCGGGCTCCGGCAACGGTGCCGGCGGTGTTCCCCTCCACGTAGAAAGCCGCACTCTGATGGGGATTCTCCCCGTAGCGCATGTCTTCCCGCTTGACGTAGGAAAGCCCCAGGCGCTCGGGAAGAGGGCCGCCGCCGGCCAGGTATCCGGCCACGGTGCGGTCGTATTCGGCGGTGTGACGGAACGCCTTTTCCGCGAGGCGCCGCCGCAGCCCCGGGCTCGCACCGCCCGCCGCAAGCGCGGCGACGACTTCTTCGTAATCCCGGGGGTCGACCACTGCCAGAACATCCCTGTGATTCTTGGCCGCGGCGCGCAACATGGCCGGGCCGCCGATGTCGATGTTCTCGATGGCAAGCTCATCCGTGCAGTCCGGCCGCGCGATGGTCGCCGCAAACGGGTAGAGGTTGACGACGACCACGTCGACCGGATCGATGGCATGTTGCTCGAGCGCAGCGTCATCGACGCCCCGCCGCGCGAGGATGCCGCCATGAATCCTCGGATGCAGCGTCTTCACGCGCCCGTCCATCAGTTCCGGGAACCCGGTATGGTCGGCCACCTCCGTTACCGGGACGCCGCCTCGGCAATGACCCGGCCGGGGGCGCCCGGAAAAAAGAAGGGGGGGCCCAGACCCTGGAGGGGGCCCCGCCGATTCGCCAATGCCCTAT
>JAPOON010000292.1 GCA_026713405.1 Gammaproteobacteria bacterium | reverse complement strand
CGACAAGGCCCGCGAGCTGGGTTTCGACGGCCTGGACGTCAATGTGCGTCCGGGCCACCCGGTAAACCCCGACAACGCCGAAACGGCGCTGCCTCACGCTGTCCGCGTCTGGCGGGACCAGGGGCTTACCTGTCAGCTCGCAACCACCCCTATCTCCTGGATCGATCCCGGCGCCCCGGACGTCGAACCGCTGTATGCCGGTTGCGCGTCCGCCGGGGTGCCGCGCGTAAAGCTTGGCTTCTTCGCCTTCCAACCCGGCGATGACTACTGGGCCTTGGTGGACGCCGGGCGCCACACCCTGGAACGCTTCGCGAAGGTCGGCGAGAAGCACGGCGTCCAGACCGTGTACCAGCTCCACAGCGGCCCGGTACTGGGCTCCAATTGCGCCGGCATGATGCACCTGCTGCGTAACCTGGACCCGAGGTGGATCGGCGCTTACCCGGACTTGGGGCACATGATTCTGGACGGTGAAGACTACGACATGGGGCTGGCGATGGTAAGGGACTACTTGTCGATCGTCGGCGTCAAGGACGCCTTCCATGCCCCGCGGCCGGAGGGCAGCGAGCCGCCTTATTTACCGCGCTTTGTCAAGCTCGGCAGCGGCGCGGTCGACTGGCGCCGGGCGCTGGGGGCGTTGAAGGCCTTGGGTTACGACGGGCCGTTGTCGGTGCACACCGAGTACGAATTCGACGAATCCATCATCCGGCAGGTCGGCTATGCCGACGAGACACCGCCGAACCTGGAAGCGTGGGCTCAGGAAGACGCCGCCTTCCTGCGGCGCCTGTGGACCGAGGTCTGATGTCATCTACGCCGGTGGGCCGACCTTGCCGCCCGGCGCCCCGGAATCGCGTAGAATCTGCTGGATGTCATTGGCGTATACAAGCTCGGAATCGTCTTGTGGCTGGTAACCCAGCACGCTGCGGGCGCTGGCAAGCGACCAGAAAGCGCGGGTGTTGTTGCTGATGCCGTAGACGACCTGCCACGGAATGCCGTGCTCGTTGTCGATGTTGGGCGTCTCCACCGCCTTCGAGATCAACTGCGTGAGGTCGCGGGGGCTGAGGTAGGCGCCGAGATCGCGTTTGTAATTGGCCGGATTGCCCTGGTATAGGCTGGGGTCGAGGTCACGCGGCGCGCCGATTCGCACCATGACGACGCCCATCTTGCGCTGGGCGGTAATGGGCCGAGTGTGCTCTTGACGACCGCTATCGTCGACGAAGTCGCCGAAGCCGCAGGCAAATAGAAACCCCATGTGTTCGTATGTCGCCTTGGCCCAGCCGTAGAAGTTGTCCGACAGTGGCAACCGGTAGGGGTCGAGCACGTCCATCTTGGCGTCGTGGATCAAGTTGTGCTCGTACCAGTCAGCGGCGTGGTTGGAACTCGCGATGACGACCCGCGAGGTGCCGGCTTCGTAGGCACAGCGCAGCACGTTGTAGGCCATGACCACGTTGCGGTTCTCATCGTGGAAATGGTCCAGCGGATTCCCCGTCCGGCGCGTGTAGCCCAGGTGCACAACCGCATCCACGCCTTCGAAGAGATGCGCGTACTTGCTGCGGTCCGTATCGATCAGGTCAGCCAGCACAACGCCCTCAACGCGTTCCCCCTCCCTGTTCTCTTCTTTCACGTCGACCAGCACCATCCTGTACGTCTCGGCGAAGGTGGGCAAAAGCTGGTTTGCAATGTACCCTGTTGCGCCGGTCATGAGCACCGTTGTTGCCATACTGTCCACTACCTTTCCGTATAGGATTTACGCCGCCGACCGAAGACCCTGCGACGCCCTGACACCAAGGAGAAGAAAGACGTGCAGAATGCGCTTACCGATAGCGAATTGAACGCTTTACGGCAAATCGACACGCCTACTATAGCCAACGCCATTGAGCCCTTCAAGGTGCGTAGCGACACCGACGGCTTCATGGGCTACGACGTTCGCTGCATGTTCCCGGAACTCGGGGTCATGGTCGGATACGCCGTAACCGCCACCCTCGACACAACAACTCACGCGCGCGTTCACGACAAAGAAGCCCGCCTGCAGTGCTTCGAGGCAATCAACGCCTCCCCGAAACCCGTGGTGCTGGTGCTGAAGGACGTGGGACCCAAACCGCACCATGGCTGTCACTGTGGGGATGGGTTGACCACCGTGGCCCAACGGCTGGGAGCGATCGGCCTGGTGACGGACGGCGGCGTCCGCGATGTTGACACGGTTCGGGACATGGGCTTTCACTACTTCGCTCCGGGCATGGTGCCGGCGCACGGAAACTTCGGTTTTCTCGAAGCCCAGGTGCCCGTGGAAGTGAGCCGCGTTCGGGTACAGCCCGGTGATCTGATTCATGCCGACGCCAATGGCGTGGTTACGATTCCGCTGGAGATTGCCCGCGATGTTATCGCCGAGGCGCGCAAGGTGCTGGACGCCGAAACCGCCTTCCGCGACTGGATCAACAGCGACGACTTCTCTCTTGAGAAGCTGCGGGAACGGTAGACGCCCGCGCCCGCACTCAAGGAGCACGACATGAACCTCGGTTTTATCGGCCTGGGAACCATGGGGTCGAGCATGGCCCTCAATGTCCTCAAGGCAGGTCACCATCTCACCGTGAACGATATCAACCGCGACGCCGCGGCGCCGCACCTGGAAGCCGGTGCCGTCTGGGCCGACAACGCCCGGGACGTGGCGGAGGCTGCTGACATCGTGTTCAGCTCCTTGCCAGGACCCCCAGAGGTGGAAGCCGTCGCCCTCGGCGAACACGGTATTTTGTCCGGTATCAGTGCGGGCAAGGTCTACTTCGACCTCAGCACCAATTCGCCGACGTTGGT
>JAPOON010000291.1 GCA_026713405.1 Gammaproteobacteria bacterium | reverse complement strand
TCGCGAAAGCGCACCGAGAGGCCGGATACGACGACCCGTGCGCAACCGATCCCGTCAGAGTGACGGTACGGGAAATGCGCAGGTTGGCCTCGCGCGTTACGCCGAGTTCGCTCGACCCCGCCGCGCTCGAAGCAATACGGGCGACGGCCCTTGAGCCCCGGCGTCACGGCTACGGCTGGGCAGCCCGCCCGGACGCCCGGCGGCGCGGGCTGGTCGACATTGCCCTCTGCTCGGTCCTGCAGGCAACAAAGTTGACCGTGGAAAAGGCCGTGGCGCTGAATTGGGGGGACGTGGAGACACTCGATGATGGCAAGGTGAGGCTCAACTTCCGAGGCAAGGCCGATCCGCACGGGGGCCCTGAAGTACGTTTGCTCAGCGGGGCGGCCGCACGCGATCTCGAAGCGATACGACGCGACGCCGGGCCGGAGGACAGCGTATTTGGGCTAAGCAAGGCCCATGCTTACCTGCGCGTCAGGCAAGCCGTAAAAGCCGCCGGCCTCGATGCTCTGTCCACGGCAGGCCCGTCACACACGGCCACGGCAGGCCCGCCGCGCGCCTCTGAGTGACCGGAGCGAATTGCTATTCCTGTTTTTCGCGGCGCACGGCATGGAAGTGGTCCATGGGGCCAGCTTCCCGGCCCACCGCCGGACCATGCCGGATCGCGGCGGTAACGTAGCCTTTCGCCTTGTCGATGGCATCGATCAGGTTCTCGCCGCGGCCCAGAAAGGTGGCGATGGCCGACGAGTAGGCGCAGCCCGTGCCGCTGGCGCCTGCCGTGGGAATAAAATCACCGGCGAATGCCTGTTCCATGCCGGGTGTGACCAGCAGGTCCGTGGCCGGCGCCGCGTCAAGATGGCCACCCTTTACGAGTACGGCTCGACAGCCGCGATCGATCAGCACGTGCGCGGCGGCGCGGGCGTCTGCCAGGGTGCGCACCGGCCGGCCTGTCATCAGTTCGAGTTCGGGCACGTTGGGCGTCACCAGTTTCGCCATGGGCGCCAGATCGTCGAGCATGACGGCGACGGCTTCCGGTTCGAGCAGCGGATAGCCGGAGCTCGAGGTGATTACCGGGTCGAGTACGTAGTTGGGCGCGCCCCGGTTCCTGAATTCTTCGGCGACCGCCGCGGTCCGCTCGCGGTCGACGAGCATGCCGCTCTTCACGGCGGCGATGTCAAACGCTTCGAAGACCGCGGCGAACTGAGCGGCGATGAGGTTCGCGGTAACGGGCATGGAGGCGTTTACCGCCCGGGCGTTCTGGGCGGTGACTGCCGTGACCACCGTCAGCCCGTAGGCGCCGTTGGCCGCAATGGTCTTGAGGTCTGCCTGAATGCCGGCCCCGCCGCTGCTGTCGGATCCGGCGACCGTGAGGATCGCTTTCATGCCGTCGGCGCCCGAATTCGCATCGGTACCATCTGTCTGTGCCCGAATCGCCCGCTCATGTCTGATGGAGTTGGGCCGAGGGGCTATTCTCGCGTGCGGCACCGGTCAGCGGAAAGGTCTTTTCGATGGTATGGCGGGCGCCGGTGGACCGCGGTTCGCTTTTCGCTGTGCGAACGAGCGGCCTCGTTTCAATGTGCGACGTCAGCGCGTAGAGTAAATCGGATGAACATTGCCGCCCGATTGACGTTTCTTTTCGCCTTGCCGGTTCTGTGCGCCTGCGGAACCGGCGTTCAGCAGGCAGACCTGATATTCGTTTCCGGCCGCGTCTACACCGTTAACGATGCTGCGCCCTGGGCTGAGGCGGTGGCCATAAGGGAAGGGCGTATCGCCGCCGTGGGCTCCGACGCCGAAGTAACCGGCGCTTGGGCCGGCCCCACCATCGACCTGGCCGGGCGCATGATGCTGCCGGGATTCCACGACGCGCACGTGCACCCGATGTACGGCGGCATCCAGATATCGCAATGCGACCTGGCGGGATCGTCAAGCGTCGAAGCGTTGCTGGGCAAGGTGGCGTCGTGCGACGACGGGCTGCCGGAGGGCGAGTGGCTGGTCGGCGGCGGCTGGAACCTGTCGCTCTTTGCCGAAGCCAATCCGGGCAAGGAACTGCTGGACGGCATCAATGCGGCGCGGCCGATGTTTCTGCGCGGCGAGGACGGCCACTCCTCCTGGGCCAATTCGCGGGCGCTGACGCTGGCCGGCATCGAGAGCGAAACACCGAACCCGTCGCACGGCATCATCGAGCGGAACGAAGACGGCGAACCCTCCGGCACCCTGCGCGAAACGGCGCAGGCGATGGTCGAGGCGATTGTGCCGGTGCTGACCCTCGAACAGCGCGTGGACGCCACCCGCGAGGCGATTCGCCTGGCCAATCGCCTGGGCATCACCTCCATGGTGGAAGCGGCAGTCTCGGACTGGGAACTGGACGCCTACCGCGCCCTCGAGGCCGAAGGCGCGTTGACCGCGCGGCTGGTCGCGTCGGTGACGATCGGAGAAAACCCCATTGGCCTGGCGAACCGCGACCTCATCACGCCGGAGGACCGGGGTACCGGCAAGCGCATTCGCCTGGATGCAGCCAAGATTTTCGTCGACGGGGTTCTGGAGGGGGAGACCGCCGCGTTGCTGGAACCCTATATCGGGCGCGACGGCGCTTCGGGCATGCTGCTGCAGGCGCCGGAAACACTGAACGCCACCGTGACGGATCTCGACGCCCGGAATGTGCAGGTACACTTCCACGCCATCGGCGACCGCGCCGTGCGCGCCGCCCTGGACGCGGTGGAACACGCCCGGCGCGAGAACGGCGCCCGGAACAACCGGCACCACATCTCCCATCTGCAACTCATCGACGAAGCGGACCACGCACGCTTTGCGGAACTTGGTGTAGTGGCCAACTTCCAGTCTTTGTGGGCCTATCCGGACACCTACATCACCGACGTCAACCTGCCGGCCGTGGGGCCGGACCGGGTGCAACGCATGTACCCGCTCGGTTCCATCGAACGCGCCGGCGGCCTGATCGCCGGCGGCAGCGACTGGTCTGTCTCGTCGCTGAACCCCCTTGAGGCAATCGAAACCGCGGTCACCCGGCAGGACGCAGCCGGCGAGATCGAGGGCGTATTGAGCCCGGCCGAACAGGTATCCCTGGAGACGATGCTGGCCGCCTACACCCGGAACGGGGCGTACGTGATGCACCAGGAAGACCAGGTAGGGACAATCGAGCCCGGCAAGCTTGCCGATTTGACGGTACTCGAACGTGATCTGTTCCAAACCCCGGTCAGGGAAATCGGCGAGGTGGGCGTCGTGATGACTCTGCTCGAAGGCGCTGTCGTCCACGATTCCGGGGTGCTTGGCCACGGCGCTGCTAGCCCGAATCGCGCCGGTCCGCAGTTGCTAACGCCGGTCGAGTGCCGCTCGTACGGTGGAAATGGTGATGAACATTCGATTCGGCCGCGACGGAAATGGGACGAATCCCAAACGCTCGTAAAACCTCAATCGTCGCAGGAACGCGTCGGCGCCGCCGTCTTCGATGACGTCCAGCACAACTGCCTTGGTGCCGACGGTACGCGAGGCGGTTTCGATGCGCCGTAGAGCGTCCACTACCAGCGCGCGGCCGAGCCCGCGCCCCTGAACCGACTGTTCGACACCCACCATGGAGAGGTAGGCGCTCGGGACGGTGCCGTGCCGCGGCGCTCCCTTTTGGAGGCTGTCGGGAAATTCCCCGGCTTCGACGGTGTGCGCGTTAATTGCGTAGTATCCGAGCACCTGTCGTTCGCCCGGGACGCGGGCGACCCAGACGCGGGTGAAATCGCCGGCCTGGTGCTTTCTCGCGGTTCGCTTCAGGAAATTGTCGATTCGGGGAACGCCGCTGCTGAATTCCCTGCGATCGTGCCGGTTCGGATCGAGTGCCTGAGTCGAGAAGCGGGGTTCGGTGTCGTCACTCTCCATCGCTAATCAGGCGCCGATGCGTCGCTACAGCCTCGCGCAATGCTTGCGTGGGTTCGGCAGGCGACCCCAGTGCGGCGAAAAATACGGCGCGGTCTTCGCGGGCAAGAAGGGTTCTTTCGTGATCTTCAATGGCCGCTCTGGCACGTTCATACGCTGAATTTGTTACGAACGCGGTTTCGTCTACTCCGAGCAGTGTAGCCGCACGCTGAATCGTTTCCTTTACGTGGGGCTTCGTGCGCTGTTCCATCCGGGCAGAACGGGGTTCCTTGATGTGTTTGGTTGCATCGTTGTGGGAAAGCATCGACTGAACCTCGACTCGAATGGAATAATCGTACGGCAATTTGCCGTACATCTCAAAGCGTTTCAGTCGTCGATCTTGTCCGGAAACTCGCAGAGATCCTCGATCAGGCAGGAGCCGCAGCGGGGCCTCCTGGCGATGCACACGTAGCGGCCGTGCAGTATGAGCCAGTGGTGTGCGTCTTTCAGGAAAGGCTTGGGAATCCAGCGCACCAGGCGGTCCTCTACCTGGCGGACGTTCTTGCCGGGGGCGATGCGGGTGCGGTTGGCGACCCGGAAGATGTGGGTGTCCACCGCCATGGTCGGCTGGCCGAAGGCGGTGTTCAGTACCACGTTGGCGGTCTTGCGGCCAACGCCCGGCAGTGCCTCGAGCGCCTCGCGGTCTTCCGGGACCTGGCCGTCGTGTTGCTCGATGAGGATTCGGCTGGTTTTGACGATGTTTTCGGCCTTGGTGTTGAACAGGCCAATGCTCTGGATGTAATTCTTCAGTTTCCTGACGCCCAGTTCGACCATCGCCTGTGGCGTATTGGCAACCTTGTACAGTGCCTCTGTCGCCTTGTTGACGCTGACATCGGTTGCCTGGGCCGAAAGGATCACGGAGACGAGCAGTTCGTAGGGCGTCTGATACTCCAGCTCCGTCGTCGGCTCGGGGTCATTGGCCTGCAGCCGTTCGAATATCCGGGTTCGTTTTACCTTGTTCATGGGCGGCCGCTGCGAATCCAGTTGGCCATGCCCAGCAGCAGCCCGGCTACCAGGAAAGCACCCGGTGGCAGCAGCGCGACCAGCAGGCCCCCGTTTGCGAACAACTCGACGGTCCATCCATCCACGGCCGGGCCGAACAGCTGCGACATGCCGGCGAACAGCGTGCCGTTGCCGAGCAGTTCGCGCACGCCACCGAGGACGATGAGGGCGATTGCGAATCCGCAGGCGGTGCCCAGGGCATCGAGCGCGGCCTGCCCGGGGGGCTGGCGGCTGGCGAAGGCTTCGATGCGGCCGAGAATCATGCAGTTGGACACGATGATCTGGATGAAGAGCGCGACGCGAAGGTACAGGTCGAACGCGTGGGCTTCCAGCAGCAGCACGCTCATGGTGGTGAACGTGGCGATGACGAGTACGAAACAGGGGAGGCGCGCGGCATGGGGGATCCACCCACGCAGCACCGAGATCGTGAGGCTGGAGCCAAGCATCACGAACCCGCTGGCCAGCGCGAGCCCGACGGCGTTGACCAGGCTGTTGCTGACGGCCAGCAGTGGGCAGAGGCCGAGCAGTTGCGCCCAGGCGGGGTTCCGCTCGATGGCGGCCGCAGCAAAGGTGCCGGTGCTCAAGGATTGTCTCCGGGTTGTGCGGGGCTCGCACCGGGCCGAGTCAACGCGCTTTCGGTTGCTTCCCGTGCCGGGACCGCGTGTGGGGCGGTTTCCGTTTCGTCGGGAAGCGGCGGCTCCGCCACAGGCCGCAGCAGCGCCGATACGCCACGCTTGACGGCCTCGCTGGTGATGGTGGCCCCCGTCACGGCATCGACATCGTCGGGCAATTTGTCCGAAAACTGGTGAATCCAGGGGCTGCGCGCCGTATCGATGAAGTCGCCGAGCCCCGGCGTCTCCCGGTGACGGGTAACGCGCACGCCGGCCAGCGCGTCCATCCCGCCCGGCTCCGGCCGGAACGCGGCGAGGAACTCGATTTCGCCGGCGTAGCCGTTGACCGACGAGCGCTGCAACCGAACGCCATCGGGCAATTCGAGGCGGTCGCCGTCCCAGCGCAGGTCCGCTGTCGGAAACTCGGAACCCACGAGTTCGAAGGCAACCCGCCACGCATGCGCATCGCGGTTGGCCTCGATGTCGTCTGCGGTGAACCGGTGGGGGCCCGCCAGCAGCAGGGCGCAGAGGGCGCCGATTGCGGTGAGGCTCGCGAGCGGTTTCATCGAATTTGCACCCGGCCCCGGCCGAGCGCATCGAGAAACGGGGTGGCCGCGTTGGCAATCAGTACGCCGAAGGCAATGCCGTCCGGGTAGCCGCCCCAGGCGCGGATTGCAAAGGTGATGCCGGCC
>JAPOON010000290.1 GCA_026713405.1 Gammaproteobacteria bacterium | reverse complement strand
GGACCTTTTACTCTCCATAAACTCCATCGGCGACAATGTATGCAGGCCGGTGTATCTCGAAGAACTCCGTTCCTACTACGCCGCGCACAGCGAGGAGGTCTGTGAGGATTGTACCCGGCGACTGGAGCGCAATCCGCTGAGACTCCTGGATTGCAAGAATCAGCAGTGCCAGCCTTTGATCGAGAACGCGCCCGTAAGTTCTGACCACTTGTGCCCGGAGTGCCAGGACCACTGGGATAATCTGAGGGCATATCTGACTGAGATCGGACTCGATTACCAGGTAGAACGTCGCCTGGTTCGCGGACTCGACTACTACTCACGCACAGTGTTCGAGATAGCTCCTCCAGAAGAGGGCCGGATGGTGACGATAGTAGGCGGCGGACGATACGACGGACTCATCGAAGAGCTGGGAGGTCGCTCCACGCCAGGAATAGGTTACGGGATGGGTCTGGAGCGCGTCATCCAGAACATCCAGCGCCAGAATATCCCAGTCCCCGACGAGCGTGAGGTATCGGCGCTAGTGGTGCATCTTGGCGAGGCCGCGAAGAGCGCGGGCATAAGAATTGCGTCGGGGCTTCGACGGGCCGGCATAGCTGCATCGCTCGCTCCTCCACGCGGGATGAGATCCCAGTTGCGCTATGCTTCCAACACGGGCGCTACTCACGCGATCATTATCGGCGATGACGAACTTGAGAAGGGAGTGGCGACACTGCGCGACCTGGACAGCAGCAGCCAGTCGGAGGTTCCTTTGGACAGGTTGGCGGGGGCATTGAGATGAATCCGGCCTTCATGCTCAGAGTTCGACGATTACCCGATCTCCTCTTACGAATGTCACGGTGTATCGTTCGATAATTCCAAGGCCGATAATATATTTACTTCCCAGAGGCCCAATTGTCACACGGGGTATCAGAGGCATCCCGAGAATCTCGATTTCCCCATAGAATAATCCAGTAGATGCAATCCGATCATCGGCAACCCGGTATAGCATGGGATAGTCTGGCGGTCCAACATCAGCAGGCAAGGCGTCTTCGGGTACAACCAAGTCTCCGGAGAATCCGGTATCCAGGAGTGCAATGGCTTCTGTCTCCCACCCCCTGACTGTAATGCGAATCGGCAGGAATGGAAAATCTTCCCTCGTTATTCTGCGTGAGACCATTCCGCCATTGCCTCGTGGCCTACCCTGGCCATAGCAAAATTGTCATGACCGAAAGTATCAATCGCGCGCTTGAGAAGGTCCCCAAGTCGTCTGTCTAGAATAATTTCTCCATCCAGACTGATCGCTACGAATTCACCGGTATGCTCTTTCTCCAGCGGTCTGCCGTGCAGATGGTATAAGCGGCGCTGCTCGTCAAGCTTCCGCTTAGTCCACTCCTCTTCGTTCCACTCTTGCCCATTCGTCATGGGTGTCCCTCCCGTTCGGTCGTAAACCGCCATGCAGACATTATACCCGACACAGGGCTTCAGCCGGATATGTCTCCAATTGCGGCGCGTTGTATCTCCATCAGTTGAGCGATCCCACTCTCCGCCAGCGATAGCAGTTCGTCGAGTTGGGCGCGAGAGAATGTCCCATCCTCGGCAGTTCCCTGCACTTCTATGAACTCGCCCGCGTCGGTCATTACGACGTTGAAATCCACTTCGGCGTGGTGGTCTTCCTCGTAGCACAGATCGAGTACGGCGGCACCATCCACCACACCGACGCTGACCGCAGCCACTCCCGACTTGACGGGTATGCCGTCGAGATCACCGTTGTCCCTCAAGGCGGCCAGGGCGTGATATAGCGCGACATACGCTCCGGTGATGGCCGCCGTGCGCGTGCCGCCGTCGGCCTGGATGACATCGCAATCGATGCGCACCGTTTTTTCGCCGAGCCGCAGGCTGTCGACCGCGGCGCGCAGGGAACGCCCGATCAGGCGCTGTATCTCCAGCGTGCGCCCGCCCTGCCTGCCGCGCGCTGCCTCCCGGTCGCCCCGGGTGTGGGTCGCACCCGGCAGCATGCCGTATTCCGCGGTCACCCAGCCCCGGCCCTTGCCGCGCATGAAGTACGGTACGGAGTCTTCCGCATACGCCGTGCAGATCACTTTCGTGTCGCCGAACTCGACCAGCACGGAACCGTCCGCGTGCCTTGTGTAACCCCGGGTTATCTTCACCGGGCGCAGCTCGTCCGCCGCCCGGCCGCTAGGACGCATGCTCATCTACTTCTCCAACCCGCCGCCGGCCATTATACGGGCAGGCGGCAACCGCGCCCGTCCCTATCCGGGTTAAACTTCCGCCATGTTGCATAGCATGACCGCATTCGCGCGGCGCCAGGCCGAAACGCCGGAGCTGCAGCTCGTCTGGGAACTGAGGTCGGTCAATCACCGCTACCTCGAGACGCTGTTCCGGATGCCCGAGCAGCTCCGCTCGCTGGAGGCGCCGCTGCGCGACAGGGCCCGCCGCCTGCTCCAACGCGGCAAGCTGGACTGCTCGCTCAAGGCCGAGAGCAAGGCGGAAGCCGGCGTCACGGAACTGAACCGCCCCCTCATGCTCAAGCTTCTGGCCGTTCTGGAACAGGTGCGCCGGGACGCGCCGGAGATCCACTCACCCAACCCCATGGACCTGCTGCGCTGGCCGGGCATGCTCGGCGAACCGGCCGCCATGGACCCGGAGCAATGCGGCCCCGAGGTCATCGAACTGTTCGGGGAAGCCCTTGATGCACTGATCGAGGAACGCCGGCGGGAGGGGCGTGAACTGCAGGAGGCGATCGCCACGCGGCTCGATGCCGTCGGCGAGACCGTGGGCGAACTCCAGGGCCTGGCCCGGGGAATCGCGCAGGATGTGCAGAATCGGCTGAACGAGCGCCTGCGCGAGCTTGCCGTCGATGTCGACCCGGGCCGCCTGGAACAGGAGATCGCAATGCTCGCGCAGAAAGCGGACGTGGCCGAGGAACTCGACCGGCTGTGCATCCACGTGGAGGAGGCGAAAGCCCAGCAGGACGGGCCCGGCCCCCATGGCCGCCGCCTGGACTTTCTCTGCCAGGAACTGATGCGCGAGGCCAATACCCTGGCCGCGAAATCCCTTCTGCCGGAAATGTCCACCCGGGCCGTCGACCTGAAAGTGATCATCGAGCAGATCCGCGAGCAGGTGCAGAACGTCGAATGAGCGGGGCGGCCAAAGGCCTTCTCTTCGCAATCTCCGCGCCCTCCGGCGCCGGCAAGACGAGCCTCGTGCGGGCGCTGGCGAAACGCGACCCGTCCCTGAGCGTATCCGTCTCGCACACCACCCGGCCCCGCCGTCCTACGGAAAAAGAAGGCGTCAACTACCATTTCATCGGCCAGGACCTGTTCCTGAAAATGGCCGGGGAAGGGGGTTTTCTCGAGCACGCCGTGGTATTCGGGCACCACTACGGCACAGCGCTCGAAAATGTGCGGCGCGGTCGCGCCGCCGGCCGCGACGTGATCCTGGAAATCGACTGGCAGGGCGCCGCCCAGGTACGCCGCACGGCGCCGGAGACGATCAGCATCTTCATCGCGCCACCCTCAAAGGAGGCGCTCAGGCAGCGCCTCGTCACCAGGGGCGAAGACCCCATGGAGACGATCGAGCGCCGCCTGCGGGAAGCCCGCACCGAGATCTCCCACTTCCGAAACTACGATTACTTCGTGGTCAACGACAACTTCGAATCCACCCTCGAAGACCTGCAGGCCATCGTGCGCGCCGAACGGTTGAGCCGCCTTGTGCAGAGCGACCGCCACCGGAACCTGATTGATAATCTCTTGTCTTAAGTTACAGGCGGATTTAAGATTGAGCGTTTGCTTCCACTCCAGAGAGAACCGATGGCACGAGTCACCGTAGAAGATTGCCTCGAAAACGTAGACAACCGCTTCGAACTGGTCATGCTGGCCACCCGGCGCGCGCGCCAGATGCGCGAGTTCGGCGCGGAGCCCATGGTGCCGGAGGAGAACGACAAACCCACCGTCATCGCCTTGCGGGAGATCGCTGAGGGGCTCGTGAGCCACGAGATTCTTGACGAGCAGCAAGCCGCCACTCAGGATGACGAACTGCAAGTGACTTTCGGCGTTGGAGATGACGACAGCGGAGACGGCGACCTCTGAGTCCTACTTCGTCTCGCGACTCGCGGAGACCGCCCGGCGCGACGAGATCGCTGCCCCCTGCACGATAGATTCACTCACAAGGGTTCTCGGCTCCTACCTGCCGGAAAAACAGGTCTCCCAGGTGCGCCGGGCGCACGACTACGCCGCAAGCGCCCATGAGGGGCAGTACCGGCGAACCGGTCATCCCTACATTTCCCACCCCCTGGCCGTCGCCATGATCCTTGCCGAGATGCGCATGGATCACCAGACCATCATGGCCGCCCTGCTGCACGACGTGATCGAAGACACGGCGGTGGCCAAGTCGACGCTTGGCAACCGCTTCGGCAAGCAGGTGGCCCGGCTCGTCGACGGCGTCTCGAAACTCGCCATCATGTTCGAGAGCCGCGCCGAGGCCCAGGCCGAGAACTTCCAGAAGATGGCCCTGGCCATGGCCAAGGACATCCGCGTCATCATGGTCAAGATCGCCGACCGGCTGCACAACATGCGCACCATCGGCGTCATGTCCCGGGAACAGCGCAAGCGCATCGCCCGGGAAACCCTCGACTACTACGCACCCATCGCCAACCGCCTTGGCATGCACAACGTCATGGTGGAGTTCGAAGACCTCGGGTTTGCCGCGCTCCACCCGTTGCGCGCCGAGAGCATCCGCCGTCGGGTGGAGAAGGCCCGGGGGCACCGCAAGGCGCTGCTTTCCAAACTGCACCAGTCCATCCAGGCGGCGCTGGAGGCGGAAGGCATCGAGGCAACCGTCACCAGCCGCGAAAAACACATCTACTCCATCTACAGCAAGATGAAGTCCCAGCAGAAGTCCTTCGAAGACATCATGGACGTGTTCGGCTTCCGCATCGTCGTCAGCGACGAAGACGCCTGCTACCGCTCGCTGGGCATCGTGCACAACCTCTACAAGCCGGTGGCGGGCCGCTTCAAGGACTACATCGCCATCCCGAAGATCAACGGCTACCAGTCGCTGCACACGACATTGTTCGGCATGCACGGCGTGCCGATCGAGGTGCAGATCCGCACCACCCACATGGCGGAAGTCGCCGACCACGGCATTGCCGGGCACTGGCTCTACAAGGCGCGGGAAGAGAAGACCCGGGGCGGGCAACGCGCCCGGCGCTGGGTGAGGGACCTCATGGAACTGCAACAGCGGGCCGGCAACCCCCTTGAGTTCATCGACAGCCTCAAGATCGACCTGTTCCCCGACGATGTGTACGTGTTCACCCCCAAGGGCGACATAATGGAACTGCCCCGCGGCGCCTGCGCGGTGGATTTCGCCTACGCGGTGCACACCGATATCGGCAACCACTGCATCGCCTGCCGCATCGACCGGGCGCTGGCGCCGTTGTCGCAACAGCTGGAGAGCGGCCAGAGCGTCGAGATCATCACGGCCAAGGGCGCCAAGCCGAGCCCCGACTGGCTGAGCTTCTCGGTATCCGGAAAGGCCCGGGCCGCCGTCCGCCAGTCGCTGAAGAACCAGGAGCGGGCCGAGTCGATCATGCTGGGGCGGCGGCTCCTGAACCGCTCGCTCACCAACGCGGGCACCAGTATCAAGGAGCTGGATTTCCGGCGCCTGCGAAGGGTTTTCAAGGAATTCGGCGTGCGCAAGCTCGATGAGGTGCTGCAGGCCATCGGCCACGGCGAGGTCATGGCCTATGCCGTGGCGCAGCGGCTGCTCGCCGCGGACGACTCGAAGTACGAGGCGGTTCCCGTCGAGCACGAGGGGCCCATGGCGGTGCACGAAGGGGAGGGCCTCGTGGTCACCTACGGCCGTTGCTGCGGCCCGGTTCCGGGGGATTCCATCGTCGGGCACATGACCCAGGGCAAGGGTCTCGTCGTGCACATGGAAACCTGCAAGAACATGCGGGAGATCGGCCGCCGCAAGCCCGAGCAGACCATCCCGGCCCGCTGGGCGGCAACGACGGACCAGGAGTTCACGACCGCGCTGCGCATCGAGGTCAACCGCAAGAAGGGCGTAATCGCCGAACTGGCCGCGACCATCGCCGCGGTGAACGCGGGCGTCGACCGCATCAACGTGGAAGAGCGCGATGCCCGCGTCAGTTCCGTGGTGGTGGTGGTGACCGTTTCCGACCGCATTCACCTGGCCCGCGTAATGCGGCGCCTGCGCGCCGTTCCCAACGTCATCACCATGCGCCGCACGCACCAGTGAGCGCGCCCGTTTCCACCGCCGACGCGCCCGCCGCAATCGGCGCGTATTCCCAGGCCGTGCGGTCAGGCAACACCGTTTACCTGTCCGGCCAGATCGCCCTCGACCCTGAAACGATGGAACTTGTGGCACCGGACTTCGAGACGGAAGCCCGCCAGGTGTTCCAGAACCTCACAGCCGTCATCGGCGCGGCCGGCGGCACAACGGCCGATGCGGTGAAACTCACGGTCTATCTCACCGACATGGACAACTTCCCGGCGGTGAACGCCGTGATGGCGGAATTCTTCGATGAACCGTACCCCGCCCGGGCGGCCATCGGCGTCGCCAGCCTGCCCCGCGGGGCGCAGGTGGAGGTCGACGGCATCCTGGTACTCGAGGGCTGAGCGCCCCCGGACCGCATCCCGTCGGGCGTTTCCACCCAAGGCGCGTGGCTATCGAGAGAATTGCGGGCCCGGCAGTTTGACTACACGCAACGACAGCAACCAGACCGGCGATGCCCCGGTCACCGATTTGCGGGGCGTCGGCCCCAGTCTCGCCGAAACGCTCGGGCGCCTCGGCATACACCGGCTTATCGATCTGCTTCTGCACCTGCCGTACCGGTACCAGGACCGCACGCGCACCGTTCCCCTGAACCAGTTGCAGCCGGGCCGCCAATGCCTGGTGGAGGGGCAGGTGGTCGAGAGCCGCATCACCTACGGGCGGCGGCGGAGCTGGCTGGTCACGCTGCAGGACCGCTCCGGCCACCTGACGCTGCGCTTCTTCCACTTCGCCAGGCGCCAGTTCGACAGCCTGAAGGTGGGTCACCACGTGCGCTGCTTCGGCGAAGCGAGGTTCGGCCCCAAGGGGATGGAAATGGCCCACCCGGAGTACCGCGTCTTTGTCGATGAACCGCCGCCGCTGGAGGGCCGGCTCACACCCGTGTATCCGACCACCAAAGGGCTGAACCAGGGCCGGCTGCGGTCGCTTACCGGGCAACTGCTGGACATGGGTTGGCCCGAGGACGAGGCCGCCCCCTACGGAACCCTGCTGTATCTCCACCGCCCGCCCGCCGGGGCGAGCGCCGAAGACATCGAGGCGGCCCAGGAACGCATCGCCCGGGACGAGTTGACGGCCTATTACCTGGTCATGCGTTACCGGCAGAGCCGGCGCGCGCAGCAGGTCGCCATGCCGCTGCCCCGCTCCCAGCAGCTCGGCAGAACGCTGCTGAAGAACCTGGGTTTCGAGCTGACCGGGGCGCAACGCCGAGTAGTCACGGAAGTGCTGAACAATCTGACGCTGACGACGCCCATGCTGCGGCTGCTGCAGGGCGACGTGGGCAGCGGCAAGACGGTGATTGCCGCCTTCGCCGCCATCCGCGCCGCCGAACACCGGGCGCAGACCGCGTTGATGGCGCCGACCGAGATACTCGCCGAACAGCACTACCTGAATTTTTCCGAGTGGCTGACCCCCCTGGGCATCGGCGTGGTGCTGCTGACCAGCGGCCTGAAAAAGAAGGAGCGACAGGCCAGGCTCCAGGCCCTCGCCGACGGCGAAGCGCTGGTCGCCGTGGGCACCCATGCGTTATTCCAGCACGATGTAACCTTTGCCAAACTGGCGCTGACCATCGTCGACGAGCAGCACCGCTTCGGCGTGCATCAGCGCATGGCGCTGCGCGCCAAGGGCAGAACCCCTCACCAACTGGTGATGACGGCAACACCCATACCGCGGACGCTGACCATGGCGCTCTATACCGACATGGACGTTTCCACCATCGATGAGTTGCCCGCCGGGCGCCAGCCCATAGAGACGCGGCTGATCAGCGCCGACCGGCGCGACGAAGTGCTCGACCGCATCGCCCGGGTACTGGCCGCGGGACGGCAGGCCTACTGGGTGTGCACGCTGATTGAAGACTCCGACCAGCTCCAGGCCCAGTCGGCGGAAGCGACCTGGCAAACACTCAAGGCACGCCTGCCGGGGATCGGCGTCGGGCTGATCCACGGGCGCATGAAGAGCGACGAGAAGGCCGAGGTCATGGCCCGATTCCACGACAACGGCTACCAGTTGCTGGTCGCCACCACCGTCATCGAGGTGGGGCTCGATGTGCCGAACGCCACCCTCATGGTCATCGAAAACCCGGAACGGCTGGGGCTCGCCCAGCTTCACCAGCTACGCGGCAGGATCGGCCGCGGCACCGAAAAGAGCCATTGCCTGCTGCTGTACGCCGATGCCCTGAGCGAGACCGGCCGCACACGGCTGAAGGTGATCCGGGAAAGCCGGGACGGTTTCTATATCGCCGAGCAGGACCTGAAGCTGCGCGGCCCCGGGGAGATCATGGGCACGCGCCAGACTGGAGACACGCAGTTCCGCGTGGCGGATCTCACCCGCCACGCCCACCTGATCGAAGAGGTGACCCGGGAAGGCAAGCGGTTGCTCAAGGAAGCCCCGGAAGATGCCGAGGCGCTGCTACGGGCCTGGGCGCCCGCCGATACCGGCCACATCGCCGTGTGAGCGAATCGGCCGCAATCGAATGGTCCGGTTGGTCGGGCGGGCGTTGCCTGGCTCAGCCGACTTCAATCATCTCGAAGTCTTCCTTGCTGACGCCGCACTCCGGACACACGAAGTCTTCCGGAATATCCTCCCAGCGCGTGCCCGGCGCAATGTCTTCCTCATCGAACCCCTCGGCCTCGTCGTAAATCCATCCGCATACGATGCATTGCCACTTTTTCATGGGGGGCCCGGGGTCTGCCTTTCTCGAAGGGGGCGCTAACCTACTTGGGCGGTCCCGAAAAATCAATGAGAGTTTCCCCCGGGCGCGCAAGGGTGCTGAGGCTGGTTGTATGGATTATGTCAATGTCAATTGATGCAACTTTAATCGACGGATTCAGGCGCGCTACGCGGGTCCCAGAGACGGCGCTCGGTGTCGCGTTCGTAGCCTTTGCCACGCGGATAGGAAATCAGTTCCATCTGCATGCCCCAGGGCGTGAGAAAATAGCACGAGCGCAGCCCGGCTTCGGGGCCCTCTTCGATTTCAGGTCCGCCGCCACCGGGCATCAGGTGCACGTCATGGTCGCGCAAGTGCTGCATCGCCGCGTCAAAGTCATCCACATACAAGGCGATGTGATGCCCTCCCCAGTCGCTGTTCCTGGGCATCTCGCGGCGCTGGCCGGGCGCCTCGTACTCGAACAGCTCGACGTTGGTGTTGAAGCCGCAGCGATAGTGGCGTACGCGCCGAATGACCGCACGCGGATGCACGTTCAGCATGTCCTGCATCCAGTCTTCGTCTTCCGACCCGAACGGCCCGTGCTCGTAGAACGGCTCGAAACCCAGCACGTTCTCGAAAAAACCCGCTGCTTCATCCAGGTCGGGAACCGTCAAGCCGATGTGATCGGTGCCCCGCAGTCCCGGTAAGCCTCTTGATGCCATGGCTGTAATCCCTATCTGGCTGCTTTCCAGCGTTGTGCTTTGCAGTGCTGGTGAAAACACGGTCCCCTCCATATAGTACTAGGCGCAGCCACCGATCAGGGGGACCATGGCGGAATCAATCT
>JAPOON010000289.1 GCA_026713405.1 Gammaproteobacteria bacterium | reverse complement strand
GATCCTGATCGACGAAGAGCATCGAATGATTCCCGCCAAACCTGGCGCCCACGGAATGCTCGCCACCGTGACCGGAGCCATGGGTTACTTCAAGGATCCCGAAAAGACTGCCCGCACATTCACGATCATCGACGACCAGCGGTATGTCATCACCGGCGACTGGGCCAGCATCGACGAAGACGGCTTCGCCGTGCTGCACGGCCGCGGGTCGAACTGTATCAACACCGGTGGCGAGAAGGTTTTTCCGGAGGAAGTCGAGGAGGCGGTCAAACGCCACCCGGCCGTTGACGACTGTTTCGTGGTCGGTCAACCCGACGATCGGTTCGGCAATCGTGTGGTTGCAGTCGTCGGCACATCGGCGGACCCGGCACCGACCGAAGCCGACGTGCGCCGGTTCGTCCGCGGGCAGTTGGCCGGGTACAAGGTGCCGAAGCAGGTTGTGCTCGTACCCGCCGTGCAGCGAGCCCCGAACGGCAAGGCCGATTACGGCTGGGCGATGGATGTCGCCTCAGGTGCCGGCACGGTTGCCCGAAACCAGCCGGGAACAGCATGACTGCCGGTCACCCACGCCCAGGAGAGACAAATGGCCGACTCTAGCCCGCATATCTCACCAACTTTCGTCGCGAGGGCGTCGAGGCGCCGTCCCACGTGCCCGCGCGGACCGGAGGGCACCGCCGGCGTACTTGACAGTACGTCAAGGTGCCCGGAGGGAGCACGGGCACGTGGGGCGAGTGCATCGGCGTCCGCAGCAGGAAGTTGGTGAGATATGCGGGCTAGGCAACATCCTCTGCTTTCCAGCCCGCACCGTTTGCAGCTCGCCGTATTCGGCTTGAACGTGAGCAGCGGTTGTTCCATGACCCGAGCGCCCGGCACGCTGCAGATCAATTGGGCAGAAAGCAGGCGCATCGCCCGGATGGCCGAACATGCCGGGTTCGATGC
The DNA here is from genome assembly GCA_026713405.1 of Gammaproteobacteria bacterium. The sequence continues at coordinate 698 of JAPOON010000289.1, read as the reverse complement.
GCTGATTCCCGTGGCCAGGTGGAAAGGCGTGGGCGGTGCGGTCAACTTCAACCATCGCAATTTCGAACCGTTTACATGGGCGGCAGGTCTTGCCGCTGCCACGGAGCGCATTGGTTTGTTCGCGACCTGTCACGTCCCCACTGTACACCCCGTACGTGTTGCCAAAGAATTTGCCACAGTCGACCATATTTCCGGCGGACGGCTGGGTTTGAATATCGTAGCCGGTTGGAACGAGAGTGAGATTGGCATGTTTGGCGCGCCACAGGCCGAGCACGATGCGCGTTACGACTTCGCCGATGACTGGGTCGGTCTGCTCAAGGCGCTGTGGTCGACGCCGGGAGAATTCGACTACGAAGGGTCCCACTTCACCTGTCCCGGCGCCTACTCGGAACCCAAACCCGTGCAGGACACACCACTGATCATGAGCGCGGGCAACAGCCCCCGGGGTCAGCAATTCGCCGCGGCCCACGCCCAATTCAACTTCATCCATGCCCCGGACGTGGCGGCGGCAGGGGCCATCGCTGCCGATGTGAAGAAAGTCGCGGCGGATCAGGGCCGGGACATGCAGTTTTTTGGGCAGTGTTACATCGTCTGTCGCGAAACCCGGGCTGAGGCCGAAGCGTATGTACGTCAGGTGGTGGACGAACTGGGTGATTGGGAAGGTGCGCGCAACCTGCTCGACGTGCTGATCCCCAACT
>JAPOON010000288.1 GCA_026713405.1 Gammaproteobacteria bacterium | reverse complement strand
GAAGCTATCGTGCCCGGCACGCTCGGGAAGGCGTCGGGCAGCCTGCACGTGTTCGTTGCCCTGATCGCCAACACGATCTTCTTCATCGCCCAGAGCGGCGTCTGGGCCTTCCTGGAACGCATGGCGGCGCAGGCCGGCCTCGCTCACGAGACGGTGGGCACGATGCTTGCCATATCGGTCAGCCTGGCCATCGCCGGCCCCCTGGCCGCCAGCCTCATCGCCGACCGGTACGGCCGCGCGGTGCCGCTGGCGGTGGTGGCCGTCGGCCAGTTGGCAGCGCTGTGGATACTGCAGGGGCCCATGACCGCGGTCCTCTTTCTGATCGCGGCGACGGGATTCCAGATCTTCTGGAACTTTGCGATTCCCTACATCGTCGCCATCGTCGCGACCCTGGACCGGGGGCGCCGGTACATCGTCCTGGTCACACCGTTTCAGGCCGCCGGCATCGCTCTCGGCCCGGTCCTGGCCGGCACTCTCGCCGGCGAGGGCGAACTGTCGCTGGTCGCCACGCTGGGGAGTGCGGCGGTTTTGGCAAGCGTTGTCCTGCTGTTTCCCTATGCATTACGATACCGGGGAGGGAGAACTCAAGCTGAAAAGGAGGAGCCCCAATCCGGCCGGGAGGCGTCTGACTGATCTGCAGACCTTTCTTGCCACCGGCCACTTTGCAATCGCGCATTAGTACGAACGCGCAAAGGATTTCACGCCCCCCTGCAAAGGAACGGGACGTCGGCAGCCCATAAGCTTGACGCTCGGGTTCTGAAACCAGGTTTCGGGGAGTTGATCATGCGCAACTGGAAAACGGCGATACACGGAGTCATGGGCCTGCTGATTCTGCCGGCGGCAGTCAGCCTGGGCGAGGAGCAGCCGGTGCTCGAGGAGATCCTGGTGACCGCCACCAAGCGCAGCGAGTCGGTACAGGACGTGCCGCTGGCGGTCTCCGCCATCAGCGGCGAACAGATCGCAGCCCGGGGCTTCCGTGAGTTCAGCGACTATCTCAACACCCTGCCCAGCGTGCACATCGAAGATACCGGCCCGGCCCGCAACAGCATCAAGATCCGCGGCATCAGCACCGGCGAGTTCGGCTCGCCGCCTACCGTTGCCACCTACTTCGGCGAAGTGCCCACCACCGCCACGGGCCAGCAGATCAACGGCAACGCCAACCCGCGGCTGGTGGACATGGAGCGCGTCGAGGTGCTGCGCGGGCCCCAGGGCACCCTGTTCGGAGCCAACGCGCTGGCCGGCGCGGTGCGCCTGATTCCGGCAGCGCCGGACCTCGAGGAGGCCAACGTCGAGGTGAGCGGAGGCTGGTCTGCCACCGCCCATGGCGATGACGACAACACCCGCTTCGAGGGCATGCTGAACCTGCCCCTCATCGAAGACCGGCTGGCCTTGCGGGTGGTGGGGTACGACTACCAGCTTACCGGGTTCGTCGACAACCACTTTCCGGGAAATCCGGAGTTCGACCTGAGCGCCATCTTCGGCTTCGTGTTCATCGGCGCGCCGTTTCCGCCCGGCACCATCGTTTCCCCCGGCGTGCCGGCATCCACCGCCGAGGACATCAACGAAGAGGACACCTCGGGCGGCCGGGTGAGCCTGTTGTGGCGCCCCTCCGAGCAACTCGACGTGCAGCTCACCTATGTCACCCAGGACAGCCGCATGGGCCCCGGGTCGCCGGACATCGATTCCACCATCGGCGACTACGCCAACTCCCACGGCATCGATCATTTTCAGGAGCAGGAACTCGGCGAGGACCTCGACATCGCCAACCTGGTCATCGATTACAGCTTCGGCGATGTTTCCCTCATCTCCTCCACCTCGTATACCGAACGCGACCTGGCGCAGCGGCGCGATGCCTCCACGTTTCCGGTGCTCAATTTCGGCGTCTACTTCCCCTGG
>JAPOON010000287.1 GCA_026713405.1 Gammaproteobacteria bacterium | reverse complement strand
TGCCGGAGATATGCGCCGTGACGACATGGCCGTTCTCCAGTTCCACGCGGAACATGGTGTTCGGAAGGGTGTCGATGACCATCCCCTCCATTTCAATCTGTTCTTCCTTCGCCATGGGTTCCCATGTCCTCAGGGCCGGGGCATTCTGACGGCGACGGCTGCAAGAATCAACGGTTGGCGGCCGACATCACCCCGCCCGTAGCGCACCTGCGCCCCGCTCGGGACACTGGAGCAATCACGTAGAGTGTGGGAAAGGGTTCTGACGGGGCAATGCCCCAGCTCGACCAAAAACAGTGACCGGGAGGGATTCTGACTTTTGTGACAGCCTCATCCGCGAATCGGAGGTTTAGCTGAACGGCACCCAGCGATCGTTCACCAGAAGTTCGACCGGCCGGTACTCCGTCTTGTAGCGCATCTTGGCGGAATCCCGGATCCAGTAGCCCAGGTACAGGTAGGGCAGCTGCAACTGCCGGCAGAGGTCGATCTGGTTGAGGATGGAGAGCACGCCCGGGCTGCGTGCGGAATATCGGGGATCGAAGAAGGTGTAGATCGCCGAAAGGCCGCCGGAATTGTAGTCGGTGACCGCAACGGCGATCAGTTCGTCATCGAGATAGGTGTTCAGAAAGAAGGTGTTCGACCAGTGACACAGCAGAAACGACCGGAACTGGTCGGGCGAGGTGGGATACATGTCTCCGTCCATGTGCCGGGCCGCCAGGTAGTCGGCGTAAAGGCGGAAGTAACTCTGGCGGAAGGCCGCATCTTCCACCCGCACCTCCACATCCTGGTTGCGGGCGAGCACCCGCTTCTGCTTGCGCTTGGCCTTGAACGCCTCGGCGGGAATCCGCACCGGTATGCAGGCATTGCAGGTCTGGCAGTGGGGCCGGTACATGTGGCTGCCGCTGCGGCGAAATCCGTTCTCGGTGAGCAGGCGGTAGGTTTCACCGGTTACCGTTTCCCGCGGATCGAAAAACAGCGTTCGCGCCTGGCGGCGGGGCAGGTAGCTGCACGGGTGCTGGGGCGTGACCAGGCAGCGCTTGTCGCCTGCTTCGCCCTGCATCAGGTGGCCTCCCGGCACCAGTTGCCACGGCGCGTTCTCGACTCATCGTTCTGCGCCAGGATGGCCAGGAATTCACGGCGCGGTATCGACTCGACGCCAAGACTCTGGAGGTGTTCGTTGGGAAGCTGGCAGTCGATCAGGCGGAAGCGCCACTCCTCTAGCCGCCGGCAGAGATGGTACAGGGCCACCTTGGATGCATCCCGTTCACGGCTGAACATCGACTCGCCGAAGAAGATCTCTCCCAGCGACAACCCGTAAAGACCGCCGGCGAGATCGCCGTTCAGCCACACTTCAACCGAGTGGGCGTAGCCGGACGCGTGCAGCCCGCAATAGGCGCGTTCCATGTTCGGGGTGATCCAGGTGCCGGGCCCGCCGTTGTCGTTGCGGCGGATCGTTGCGCAGGCCGCGATTACCTGGGGAAAGGCCCGGTCGAACGAGATTTCAAACCCGGCGTTGCGCAGCCTTTTCGCGAGGCTGCGGTTGACGCGCATCGCCGCCGGCTCAAGCACGGCCCGCGGGTCCGGGCTCCACCACAGGACCGGCTCGCTGTCGTTGTCGTACCAGGGAAATACGCCGGCGCGATAGGCTTCGAGCAGCCGTTCCCCGCTGAGGTCGCCGCCGATGGCGAGCAGCCCGCCCATCGCGTCCTCCGCCCCATTGGGGTCAGGAAAGGTCGACAGGTGATCGAGGACTGCGATTGTCATGACACTGACGGGGCGATATCCCGGCCTGACGGAACAGCGGCAGTAGCGGGCAATTCATGCACGATGCCGGGCCACCGCATCGGCCAGAATGCCCCGGAACGGTTCCGCCAGGCGGTGTTCGGCCATCACCTCGAGCAGGGTCTCGCCCGCTTCCCCCCGAGCATCGAGGTTGCGGCCGGCCTGGGTGAAGTAGTCGATGAAAACCCTGAAATCCTCGGGCCGCATGCTGCGGTAGGCGTAGAGCAGGGCGCTGAAGTCGGGGTCGACACCCTCGCCGAGCGGCGCCTTGTCCAGAAATCCGCGAATCCGGGCATCGTCCCACACCTCATCGACGACTTTCTGCTTGTCGGGGCGCACGTTCGACGTGTCCTGTCTGCGGAAAGCAATCATCATACCACCGCGCACCCCGGCCCAAACCCCCTTATAATCGGCCCTGGTTTATACGGGGCCCCGCCCCGTTGGCAGGAATCTGACGTTTGGCGGCCTATCGCGTTCCCATTCGAGAAATCGGCCTGATCGGCGTTGCCGCCCTT
>JAPOON010000286.1 GCA_026713405.1 Gammaproteobacteria bacterium | reverse complement strand
GGTTCTTGAACGCCAGACCCGCCAATGGGGCCTGCCGCCGCAACTCGCTCCAGAATCTGTTGCCGCTGGGTGATTCGTATTCCACCGGTTGCTGAAGTTCCTCTTCCGGTGGCACCGCATCGGCGTAGACCTTCAAGCCTTCAGTCGAACCGAATGCCGATTCGTAGAGCAGCCGGTTGCGGGCGTCGTCGGGCAGTAAGTCGGGCTCTGATACCATCATGGCGGCATCGGCCGCCTGCTGCGCACGCAGTGCAGCCCAGTCCGCTGGGTCGATGTAACCCCGTTCGGCGTCATTGCTGACTCTCGCCGGCCGTGCAATGTTGCGTAGCAGGTCGGCGTTGTTGAGGCGTGTGTAACGGGCGATGCCGCCGGTCTCGGAGTAACCGCCGAAACTCAGGTAAGCCACCGGCATCTCCGGGCCATAGTTGCTTGCCAGCAGCGCGCCCATCGCGGGATACCCTTCCGAATTGCGGCCGCTCCAGTTGTGGACGATGCCCACGGTATGGGAATTCGTCTGGGCATCCACGCCGTTGATCACCAGCATTTGCCGGTGATACTTCTCTAAGAACGCCTCGTTGTTGGCAAAGGGCGCATAGGGGATGTTACCGGCCTGACGGATTTCGTCGTTCTCCGCCCAGTGGTTTATTGCCGGCTCGCCCGGCGTATTCTCCTTGGGGTCGCAGAAGCTCGTCGGGTCCCAGCCGCCGTCGGCCTGAACGAATACGAAAAACTTGCCGCTGTAGTCCAGGGCGTGCGCGAACGGCAGACGGAAACCCGTGGCGACGCCGCCCGCTGCAGCCAGCATGCCCTTGAGAATTGCGCGCCGTCTCATCGCATCGTCCTCACAGGTACAGGTACCGATAGTCCATCATCAGGTAAGCCAGGATGACCGACCAGGTCTCGGCCACGCCGTGGCGGTCCGAGAAGTCAACTTCTTCGAAGAAGGCATTGATGTGGTCCCAATCCCAATCGTAGCCCTCACCCCACTCCCAGTCGTCACGATACACAAAGGCGTCTTCCAGGATCCCGTCCAGGTAGTGCTGATCGTTCGGCCAGTCGCACTCCACGCCCTCGTTCCACCCGTAGAAATCGCCGTGCTCCCCCTGACGCCGTCTCTCCCAGACGTCGATGAAGAGCCCGTAAGCGTTGCGGATCTCCCGCGAATCGAGCGCCACTTCAACGCCCAACAGCTTTTCGTATAGTTCTACGAGCTTGTCCTTAGTCGCCATCGCCCCGAGCGAAGTCTCGGTGTCGGAATGAAGCTCGATCTCAACCATCGGCAACTCGTCTCCGGCCTGGTTGGCCCAGGCAATCACCTCGATCTCGTAGTCGCCATCGGCGGGGATGGATATGGGCACGTACAACGTCCCGTTGCAGTGGAGGGCAAAATGGTCGTTTACCGGATGGTTGCAATCGGACAGCGCGTCCAGGTTCTCCAGTTCGTGCGATTCGATCACCGTGCCCGTGCCGTCGACGATCAACAGCTTGTCCAATCGAACGGTTCGATCTCCCCTGTCGTTGACAAACGAAATGGATACCGTTTTCTCGCCGGCGTACATCCGGCCGCGCAAGCCAAGCGTCGCCGTGTCTCTAGGGGAATCCGGTTCGATCGCAAAGGAGTCGCCGAATTCGAATGTCGGCGCCATTGAAGCGTCAAAGCCGGAGAACAGCTTTCTTTCTGCGTCGGGCAGCAGGTAAAGCTCCTTCATCACGATCGGACAACTGGACTCCAGCGCATGGCTCTGCACGACGCCCGCCATGACCGAGGTGAGGTCTCTTGCGCGATCCTTGACGCCATCCGAGTCGATGCCGCCGTAAAGAAGACCGTAACCGTTCACGCCATCCGTGAGCGCGCTCTGTTGCTGCTGGTGCACCGGGCGCCAGAGCCGGTCCTCGGACTGGGGCCTCCCCCATTGGAACCCCGTGATGGCGAGCGTCTTGTGCGCCAGCTCCTCCGGGGTCAGCAGCCGTTTTGCGCCGGCCCCGCGCAGGGCGGCAGCGCGGACAGGATCCAGATCGGCAGCCGCGTGCGAACGAAACCACCTGGACAGCGTCATTTCCACCAGCAGGTCTTTCAGGTTGTACGGCGAGCCGCCCGAAAATCCGCGGCGGAATCCTTGGGCCAGCCGTTGCACCTCGGCGGCCTGGGCGTTGGATGACAGCAGTGCTCCCTCAAAGTCGGCATCGCTTGTGTCTTCGGGCGGCTCTGCGACCTCACTGCCCAATATGGCCGGCCACCAGAATTTCACCGTCGATTCCGAGAAACGCTCGTCGGCCACGATCTGGTTGCTCAGCCATTGCAGGCTGCTGTCTGCATCCGGGACAGGTTCCTGGTTGAACCCCGGATTGCGCATATCGCGGTACCAGGTGTCGCCCTCGCGATAGTAGTCGCCGACGGCGACCTCCAGCGTCGCCGGCGTGCCGGCGATCTCCGCCGCCTGGTCGACCACCCATCCGGCCACGTCAATCTGATACGCGTCGTCCGCCGGCACGTCCACGGCAATCACCAGTGGGCACATGCCCCGCAAATGGAAATAGTCTTCTCGTCCGGTCTCCCCGCTGCGACCAGGTGCGCCGCAGTCCGAGTCCGAATGTTCCAGTTCGTACCACTCCAAGATGTCGCCATCGGAATCGCGCAGCGTCAGGTGGTCCAGCCCGACCTCCGACCAGTGTTCGTTCTCGGCACCGATCTCGTAGACCACCCTCAGCCGAACTGGCTCCTCGCCTCCGGAAAGCACCGCGCCTCTCGACACGGTCTGCCGCTCGGACCAGGATCGCGCGGCCAATTCGAAGTCGTCGTGGAGGGTGCCGGTGCCGGTCTTGTAGAAGTCGTCCAGGGAGTCCATGCCTCCAAATTTATCCCGATAGAGGCCCTCGTCCCCGTAGTTCTGATAAGCGCCAGCCACCGGGTCCATGACGGTGTGACAGACCGTGCAGGCGGGATTGTTCATCGTCGGGTTGTTCGTATCCGCCAGCGCAACAGGGTCGGCTGTTCGCGATGCCGACTTCTCGATATCCAACCCGAGAAAGTGATAGTACGTCCATCGGGAGCGCGCCCGGTTTCGGTTGGTCGGGGTCGTCGGATAGCGCTGCAGGAAAACCTTGGTATTCAGGATTCCGGCATGGGGATATACGGTCGACAAGGGCCCGGGGTTCACCACCCGTTGCCCGATACGGGGATCTTCTTCAACTTCGAACTCTTCGCTCTCCCGGTAATAGGAGAGTATTTCGGAGGGCTGGAATTCATGGACGCTTTCGGAGTCATTGAATTCAGTCGGTGCCCCGTAGGCTTCAGCGGCCCAGGGATTCGCCATGATGTAGTCGGCCGTGAGGATTTCGGTGTATGGCAAGTCTTGTTCCGCCACGCGAGCGATAAGTTCGAGGGGTGCGCGCATGGCGCCGTATTGCACCGCCCGCTCCCAATTGTGCAACTCCGTTTCGTCGCCGCTCGCCTGCGCGGCTTCAGCCAGTTGATATCTCTTGTTGGTGTAGTCTACGAATCGGTCAAACTCTGATACCACCAATTCTTCCCGGTCTGTAAACAACCTGTCGTTGCTCGCTCGGACCAGGAATTCGTGGAAGGCCGGCCCTCCCATCAACTCTCGAATGGCTGTCCGCAGGCTCGGCAGGCCGCTCGTCCTGACCGATTCGTACTCCTCTTGCGTCGGCATCCGACCTGCAAAGATGATTGCGGCGCGCCTCAGCGTACTGCTGGCCGGCTCCATCTTCACTCCGTCGAACAGTGCCTCCGGCGCGATGGCGCCCGAACCCACGTCCTCACCCAAGAGCGACAGGAAACGCTCCATATTGGCGTACTCGTCGGTGCCCGCTGCTACTTGGATACCACCGCCGTGCCCAAGCGCCCCCTGGATCTTGTTCAGGATGTAGCTCGCCCCGTCACCCTCCTCGTCTAGGAAGTCTCGGAACACCTGCAGGTTCGTGGCCTCATGATCGGGGTCCGATTCGGGCGCGAACACCAGTCGCGTATTGCCGGACGCACCGCCTTCCACATGACAGGCGATGCACTTCGACTGCACGATCGGACCCGAGATCACCTGACGGAACACCGCTTCCGCCGTCTGCGGTTCCTGAACCGTGCCGCCTCGCGCGCCCCGCCCCGGCGCCGTCGACAGGTTCGTCAGATGGCCCGTCGGACTCCGCAGCAGACTCATCGCCACCACCGGACGGTCGGACTCGATCATCAACTGCCACTTGCCCGCACCGTCGCCCAGTGCACCGTCCAGGCCCTCCGCACCCGACTCCAGATCCCACGCGCCGACGGTGCGTGAACTCCCTCCAGATAGGGAGAGACTCACCTCACTGACACCGGCTGTGCCGTTGTCGTCGATGCCGGTGATCGTGGCCTCGGCCGTCACATCCCCCGGGTTGATCAGCCTGAGCAGGCTCTCCTGGTTCCGGTTGCTCCCCGGGTTGAATACCGCCACCCGGTGACGCGTCTCCGCGCTCGGCGCCACGTCGTGCATGGCGGTGAGAAAACCGTCCGTGGTGCGGATGTAGGAGAGCACCTCGATCTCAAGCTCGCTCGTCAACTCGAGCCGCCAGTCGCCTTCTCCCGCTCCTGTGCCGCCTGACAACCCCTTCTGCGGGCTGCCCTGTTCCAGGTCGTCCGAGTTGAAGTGCACCACCTCATTGGCGCCGATGGTGAGCGTCAGCGCCTCGTAGTCCCGCTCCGTCTCGTCATACGCCTTGATGCGGACCTCACCGTCAGTCGCCGAGTCGTTGATCACCCGCACAAAACCCTGGCGACCTGAGGCGTCCCCCGCCGGCGGAAACAGCGGCACGCCGTACACGCCATTACTTGGTTCTTCGGGTACCGTCGAGAGGTTCGTCAGATGATCCGTCGGGCTTTCCAGCAGGCTCATCGCCACAATGGCTTGCTCGGACTCAACCTCCAGGCGCCACTTGCCCGACCCGTCGCCCAGTGCCCCGGTAAGGCCGGTTCCGCCTTCCTCCAACTGTTCGGCCGAAATCTCCCTCGCCGTTCCCGCACCGAGCGACAGCGAGACCTCTCCGGAGCCTGGTATTCCTTTATCGTCAGTCCCCCGGATGGTTACCTCGGCCGTCCCATCGGTCGGGTTGATCAGCCGCAGGCGGCTCACCTGGTTCTTGTTGGCGCCCGGGTTGAAGATCGCTACCCGGCGAACGTCTCCGTCCGCCGGCGCCACGTCGTGCATGGCCGTCAGGAAACCGTCGGTGGTGCGGATATAGGAGAGCACCTCGATGTCCAGGTCGCTCGTGAAGGCCAGTCGCCAGTCGCCCTCGCCGGACCCCGTGCTGCCGGTCAGTCCCTTGCCCTCGTTTCCCGTCTCCAGGTCGTTCGAGTTGAAATGCACCGTCTTGTTAGCGTCGATGGACAGGGTGATCGTGTCAAACGCCCGACCGGCGGCGTCAACGGGAGCGATGCTTACCTCACCGGACTCGGCGGAGTGGTTGATCACCCGAACGAACCCCTGCCGCAGGGGCTCCGAGGCGGAGGGCACGAGATAGACGTGATGCGTGGTATCCGTTCCCGACTTGGGCTGGCCCAACGCTGCCGCCCAACCCGACGCCTGAATCTTGTGGTTGGCCGTGCGGTCGTTGGGAGTCGGCTTGGACGACGAAGGGGGGGGGTTCGCCGCCCCCGTCCCTTGCGCGGCAAAAACCCTCACCCCGTTACTGGACGACCGGTTGGAGGAAGAACCGCTACGAAACAGGCCGGGTGCACGGAGAATCCGTGAGCTTGGCTGTCCCTTCAGAGAGTCTCGGTACAGGCGTCGGGTATCGTCATCGACGAGTACCGGGCACGCGAGATCCGTGTGCGCCTGAACACTCGGCGTCGACACGTACAGGGTGTTCGGCATCCGCGCATGAGCGGCGGAGCGGCGGTGTTCGTACTCCCAGCGCAGCCGTGCCTCGCGCTGTCGGCGTTGCGCCTCCTGTGCCTGCCGGGCCGCGGCTTCAGCCCACTGAGCGGCACGAGCGACTCTTTCGTCGGCAGCGGAAACATAGGACGCCATACCAGCCACCAAAGCCAGCACCGTGCACGCCAGCGTTCGGACAAGACTACGCATAACTCCCCTGCCGAGAGCAATCTTAGAATACCTGGGCAGCCGGTTCATGCTCCCCAGTACGTCTGGACCACACGTTACTTCGGCGCCCAGGGCGACCTGAACCTGTCGGGCTTCGCCGTCCAACCGCCAACGCCGTCCGACAACACGGCACCAAGACGGCGTGGACGGCGCCCGGGCACAAAGAATGGTTGCAACTCCAGACATCGATGTGGCGGCACATCACCTGCAATCATCGGTATGCTTCGATTGCCGATCTTACTTTAGCAGGTTCCCCCGTTACCCAACCTACCCAAATTGGTAGTCCTCGGAGACTGTTCGGGCAAATCTCGCAGGGCACGGGGGAGCGTACAGGCTTTTCCGTAGAGCGGCAGATTGATCGCAACGCGACGGCGCGTCCGGGTTCGTCAGCGTGACTCGAATACGCCCGGCGTGGAAAGCACCAGACGGACGATGTCGCCCTGACGGGACAGGCCGAACCGCGCCATGATCTGCTTGATGTGCCAGCGTACCGTTTCCTGCGAGCGGTTGATCGCCACTGCGATCGACTTGACGGTTCCGCCGCTGGCCAGCGACGCCGCCACGCGGCTTTGCATCGGGGTCAGGCCAAGCAACGCCGACAACCGCGCTTCATCAATCTTCGGCTTGTCCAACGGATCCGCCACGATGATCACGGCGGCAACGCTCCCCGGCCCAACCTCCGACAAGACTCCCGACATCGGCGTCGCGTGCAGCACCAATGGTGGGCCCCCGTGGCGCTGGATCGGCATCGATCCGCCTACCGGATTGCCGCCGGCTCTCGGCAGAACCCTCGCCAGCAACCTGCGCAGCCTGCCGGTGTCCGTCTTGCAGCAGGGGCACAGGAATCCGCGGTGATCGCTCAAACCGTTGCGCGCTCGCAACATCGCCCGGGCGCGGTCGTTGGTTTCGACGATGTGCCCCCACCGGTCCAACAGGAAGACGCCAACCCGCCCGTTGGGCAGCAGGTCCAGCATCGACCGGACGCGCAATGTGTCGGCACCGGCCAGCGCCTGGCGTACGCGGACAAAGTGGCGCACGTGCGGGAGCAGGCTCACGATCCGCTCCATCTGATCGCTGGACCAGTCGTCCGGCTTGCCGGCACGTGCCAGCAGCCAGACGACGTGCAGGTCTTCGGGCTCGTCCAGGTGCACCAAGAGGGAGTTCCCCCCGCCGGTCGGCGCCAGGAACTCGTTGTAGGTCGGTGAGTTCTTGCGTACCGACTCCGTCACCAGGGCATTGACGTGTGTCAACTCCCCGTCCGGCATCTCGAAGTACCGGGGAACGCGCTCATCGACCGCGAAATAATTCTCGACGTAAGTCCGTTCCAACTCGTCGTTTGCCACGCCATGCTCATAGAGCCGGCCGAACAGAAACTCGGCATCGTCCCTTGAATCCCCGCGGATGATGGCAAGATGACTGCCGACGAGGCCGCAGCAATCGTCGATCAGCCTCGAGGCCTCCGGCCAACGCTCATCGTCGAGTTCCGCCTCGGCCAACGCGCGGACGATGCTAT
>JAPOON010000285.1 GCA_026713405.1 Gammaproteobacteria bacterium | reverse complement strand
GTTCGAAGGCCGGCAGGTGGTGATGGTGCTTGCGCCCAGGAAGCGAATGAAAGCCAGCAGGGCCCAGTCCTGACGCTGCGTTGATACGACGCGATGCGTCGCTGGGACGAATGGCGCCCGGCAGCGGCAATATGGATGCCGCACTCACCGGGGCCGCAACTTAAAGATTGAACGTACGGAGCGTGTCATGCCGAAGCTCAAAACCAAACGGGGCGCCGCCAAGCGGTTCCGGCGTACAAGCTCGGGCTTCAAGCATCGAAGAACGAACAGAAACCACATTCTGACCAAGAAGGCGAAGAAGCGGAAAAGGCAGCTGCGCGGTTTCGAAGGCGTATCCGCGGCGGATGTCCCCAGCCTGAAACGCATGCTGCCCAAGAAGGCCCGCTGAGCGCGGGCCCGTCCAGGAGGTTCACCGATGCCCAGAGCAAGCCGCAGCGTCGCCTCGCGCGCGCGCCGCAAGAAGGTCCTCAAGCAGGCCAAAGGCTATTACGGAGCCCGCAGCCGCAGTTTCAAGGTTGCCAAGCAGGCGGTCATCCGGGCCGGCGAATACGCCTATCGGGACCGCCGCCAGCGCAAGCGCCAGTTCCGGTCGCTGTGGATCATTCGCATCAACGCGGCCGCGCGTGAACACGGGCTCTCGTACAGCCGCATGATCGCCGGGCTCAAGCAGGCGAACGTCGACGTTGACCGGCGCGTTCTGGCCGACCTTGCCATGCACGAGAAAGAGGCGTTTCAAGTCCTCGCGGAACAGGCCAAGGCCGCCCTGGCGGCATGAAGCCGGCGCGCACTTCCGACCAATCCGTTCCTGCGGCCGCCGAGCCGCTTGCCCGGCGAGCCGGCATTCGGCGGTAACGCCGGCCCGGGTCACATCGTAGCGTTCTGCCATGAATGTCGATCAGGTTCTCGAAAGCGCCGAATCGGCGGTCAGTCAGGCCGGGGACGAAGCGAGCCTGGAAGCGGTGCGGGTTCAGTTTCTGGGCAGGAAGGGCGAACTCACCGCGCTCTTGAAGTCGCTCGGCCGGATGGATGCGGCCGAGCGCCCCAAGGCCGGCGCGGCCATCAACGCCGCCAAGGAGCGGTTGCAGGCTTCCATCGCCGACAGGAAAAAAGCGCTCATCGGTGAGCAGCTTGCCGCGGAGGTGGCTGCCGAGACGGTCGATGTGACACTGCCGGGCCGCCGCAGCGCAAGCGGCGGGCCGCATCCGCGTACCCAGGTTATCGCCCGGGTCGAAGGAATATTCACCGGCGCGGGCTACGATGTGGTCGCGGGGCTCGAGATCGAGGACGACTACCACAACTTCGAAGCCCTCAATATTCCGCACCACCATCCCGCGCGCTCCATGCACGACACCTTCTATTTCCCGGACGGCACCCTGCTGCGCACCCATACGTCTCCGGCCCAGGTGCATGTCATGGAGGCTCAGGAACCGCCGATACGGGTGATCTGCCCGGGCCGCGTCTACCGGCGCGAGAGCGACCTGACCCACTCACCCATGTTCCACCAGATCGAAGGCCTGGTCGTCGACCGCGGTATCGGCTTCGCGCACCTGAAAGGCACGGTTACTGATTTCGTACGGCGGTTCTTCGATCGCGACCTCGCCCTGCGCTTCCGGCCTTCCTATTTTCCGTTCACGGAACCCTCGGCCGAGGTGGACGTTCAGTGCGTGAACTGCCTGGGCAACGGCTGCCGCGTCTGCAGTTCGACGGGGTGGCTGGAGATCATGGGCTGCGGGCTTGTGCATCCCAACGCGCTGGAGATGTCCGGCATCGACTCGGAGACCTGGTCGGGGTTTGCCTTCGGCATGGGCGCCGACCGGTTGGCCATGCTGCTCTACGAAGTGAATGACAACCGCATGTTCTTCGAGAACGACCTGCGCTTTCTCAGGCAGTTCAACTAACGTGACGATCCTGCAGCCCAAACGGAATACAGTGACCGGGAGGGGTCTTGACTCATTTCACAACCTTGTCCGCGAACAAGAGGTCTAACGTGACGATCCTGCAGCCCAGTCGGAATACAGTGACCGGGAGGGGTCTTGACTCATATCACAACCTTGTCCGCGAACAAGAGGTCTAAGCCCGGGCGCCCATGAAATTCAGCGAAGCATGGCTGCGGGAATGGGTCGATCCGGACATCGGCCGCGACGAGTTGCTCGACCAGTTGACCATGGCCGGGCTCGAGGTCGATGGCGTGGAGCCTGTCGCCGGGGTCTTGCAAGGCACGGTCGTCGCCCGCATCGACGCCGTGGAACCCCATCCCGATGCTCCCAATCTCCAGGTGTGCACCGTCTCGGACGGGAACGGTCAGCACCAGGTGGTTTGCGGGGCGCCCAATGCGCGGCCGGGGCTGCTCTCCGCTTATGCGCGGGTCGGCGCGGTGCTGCCCGGCGACATCACCATTGCCGAAGCGGACCTGCGCGGGGTGAGGTCGGCCGGCATGTTGTGCAGCGCCGTCGAACTGGGGCTGGGCGCGGGGTCGGACGCCATCGTCGAACTGGGAGACGACTGCGAGGTTGGCGCCGACCTGGTCGCAGCCCTCGACCTGGACGATGTCTCGATCGATGTGGACCTCACGCCGAATCGCGGCGACTGTCTCGGATTACGGGGGCTCGCGCGGGAAGTGGGCGTTCTAAACGACCTGCCCGTGCGTTATCGGCAAACGCCGCCCGTTCCCGCGTCCATCGATTCCACCTTTCCGGTAACCCTCGAAGACGGCGCCGGGTGCCCGCGCTACCTCGGCCGCGTGATTGAAAAAATCGATGTGGCCGCCGCGACGCCGTTCTGGTTGGCGGAAAAGCTGCGCCGCTCCGGACTGCGCTGCATCGACCCGGTCGTCGATGTAACCAACTACGTGATGCTTGAACTCGGGCAGCCCATGCACGCCTTCGACCTCGACCGGCTGGCCGGGGGCATCGCGGTCAGGCGCGCTAGGGACGGCGAGACCATGACGCTGCTCGACGGCCGGGAGATCGCACCCGATCCGGACGTTCTGCTGATTACCGACGGCGACGGGCCGGTGGCGGTGGCGGGGGTCATGGGCGGCGAGCGGAGCGGTGTGGGCCCGGGCACGGTCAGCGTTTTCCTGGAGTGCGCATTCTTCACGCCCCTGGTGGTTGCCGGGGCGGCGCGGCGGCTGGGTCTGCACACCGATGCCTCGCACCGCTACGAACGCGGGGTCGATTTCGAGTTGCAGGCCCGGGCCGTGGAGCGTGCGACCGAGTTGCTTCTGGAGATTGTCGGGGGACAGGCGGGGCCCGTCCTGGAATCCGTCGATCGCGATCATCTGCCCACCTGTCCGACCGTCTCCCTGCGCCAGGCGCGCCTTGATGAACTGGCGGGCGTGGCCATCTCGCCGGGCGAAGTGGACCGGGCTCTGGCCCAACTCGAATTCGAGCTCCTCGAACGAAGCGAAACGGAAACCGACGGCATTGTCTGGACCATTGCCGCGCCGAGCCATCGTTTCGACATTCGCATCGAGGCGGACCTGGTCGAAGAGGTCTGCCGCATATACGGGTATGACCGCATTCCGAGCCTGTTGCCGGATGCGGCGCTGGCGCTGCGCCGGGCGCCGCTGGACAGAAGCGACGAGCGGTCTGTCAAGCGCCTGCTGGCGGCGGTCGGGTTTCAGGAGGTCATTACCTACAGTTTCGTCGATCCGGTTACCCAGGACCTGCTCGACCCGCAGGGGGATACAGTGCCGCTCGCCAACCCGATGTCGGTCGAACAGTCGGTTATGCGCACCTGTCTGTTACCGGGACTTGTCGAGGCGCTGCGATTCAACATGCAGCGGCAACAGGAGGGCGTGCGCCTGTTCGAGCTCGGCTGCTGTTTCAGGCCGGACGCGGACCCGGACGCGGGCGGTCCCAAACAGGTCTCGATGCTGGGTGGCTTGCTCTGGGGCCAGCGGGCTGCCGAGAGTTGGCACACGGAGCCGGCGGAAGTGGATTTCTTCGATCTCAAGGGTCAGGTGGAACAGGTGTTCGAATGGGCAGGCGCCACGGGCATTGCCTTCGAGTCCGGTGACGACCCGGTGCTGCACCCGGGCCAGCAGGCGGTGGTTGTCGCCGGCGGCCAGCGGGCAGGGCGCCTGGGCCGATTGCACCCGGAACTGGAACACCGCCTCGATATAGGCCCGGGGGTCTATGTGTTCGAACTGTTGTGCGATTCGGTTCTGTCGTATCGGCCGCGCAAGTTCTCGCCCATTTCCAGAATGCCCAGCGTCCGCCGCGACCTTGCCCTGGTGGTGAATGAGAGCGTTACCGCGGCACAGGTGCAGTCCACCTTGACCGGTGCACTGGGCGATATCCTCGTAGAGTTAAGACTGTTTGACGTCTATCGAGGAAAAAGTATTGATTCTAATGAAAAAAGCGTCGCGGTAGGCTTGACGTTTCAGCATTCATCGGCGACCCTTACCGAGGGAGACATATCCGGGTATGTGGCGAAGGCAGTAACGGCCCTGCAATCCAGGTTGGGGGCCAGGCTCCGGTAGTCGAGGGAGCACACACCGTACTGTATCCGGGTCGACCTGCGGATGGGAGAACACCAGTGGGCGCGCTGACGAAAGCACAAATGGCGGACCGCCTGTTCGAGGAACTGGGCCTCAACAAGCGTGAAGCGAAAGAGATCGTGGAACTTTTCTTCGATGAAGTCTCCGGTTCGCTTGAAGATAACGAGCAGGTGAAGCTCTCGGGTTTCGGAAACTTCGATCTGCGGGAGAAGGGTGAACGACCGGGCCGCAACCCCAAAACCGGGGAAGAAATTCCAATCACCGCCAGGCGCGTGGTGACCTTCCGGCCCGGACAGAAGCTGAAAGCCCGCGTGGAGGGCTACGGTGGACCAGGACCCGACGGCTGAGTTGCCGCCGATACCCGGCAAGCGGTACTTCAAGATCGGCGAAGTCAGCGAACTCTGTGAAGTCAAGCCGCACGTACTGCGTTACTGGGAGCAGGAATTTCCACAGATCAATCCGGTGAGGCGCACCGGCAACCGCCGGTACTACCAGCGCCAGGACGTGATTGTCGTCAGGCAGATACGCTCACTCCTCTACGACCAGGGGTACACGATCAGCGGTGCCCGCCAACGCCTGGCCGGCGACGATGCCAAGCAGGATCAGACGCAGTTCAGGCTGCTGGTCAGGCAGATGATTGCGGAAATGGAGAGCCTGCTGCAGCTTCTCAAGTCCTGAGCGCGACTGTCCTTCCACGCGGCAGGGGTTGTCTGCTCGGACTGAGCGACAGCGGATGCGGGCCTCGTTTCTTCTAAACCGCTGGCACACTGGTTATGATGCGGCCAGCAACTGCGGGGCGTAGCGCAGTCTGGTAGCGCACTTGACTGGGGGTCAAGTGGTCGGAGGTTCAAATCCTCTCGCCCCGACCACCACCACCACCATCATCAAATCCTCTCGCCCCGTCCAGATCATTCGTCGCTGCCCAGTGGAGCCGGGCTGAACTCACCAAGGAACTCATCTCTGACTGCTTCAACCAATGCCTCGACGTTTTCCTTTGCCCGTTCAAAATCTGGTGCAGCAGGCTCGAGCCCCCTATAGTCCGCTCCGAGACGCACTGACTCCATGTGGTCTAACGTGATGCCGATTGTTTTGGGGATGCGTCCGGGGACGATGACATGATTTCGAAACGCACCGCGTAACGCGCTGTGTTTCTTCGGAGGGTCAATGTTTAGCGACGTCAGCGCAGTATGTGCGGCTTCCATCGCAGCATAGTACAAACGACTAAATGCGTCTTCGACAAAGCCATCTCGTGCTAGAGATCTGGCAGCCGCCAACCTCCGGTAGGCCCTTTCCATGTGCCATTCAGGCGGCCTCATTGGCCAGATTCCATTCAATCCCGTCGCGCACCAGGTTGCGGTAAAACGTAGGGCTGTCCGATTGGTCGGGAGCAGCCAATGACTGTTCCCAGACGACCACCGGTGACACAAGGAATCCGTGATCGGCTCGTGCGTCGAATGTGGCAGTTCGGACTTCCCACTCCATTGACAACCAACTCGCGGCCCCTTGCGCACCGTTGACGACAACTGCAATGTCTGCATCGCTGTCCGCCTCGAAGTCGCCCCGGGCACGGCTGCCGTACAACAGGACGCGAACGACAGGCGGAATATCCGCGGCGGCGAGGGCCGACACGAACGCCTCTATGGCTTTCGCGGTTGATCGGTCGATCTGATGTTCTTTCAAGTCACTGTCCTCGGCGCTTTCCTGCAAGGGCAAGCGCGCCGCTTTACCTTCAAGCATTATGCCCCAGTTGCAGAGACGACGGCATTCGCCATCGAGACGGGACAAATCGAGGGCCTCTACACGCTGCGGCGCGGCATAACCCGGCAACTTGTTGCGGAAGGCTTCGCCGATGCAGTGGGCGCGCACACCGTCGAGTCGCTGAAGGACGGCGCGTCGAGATCCCGTTCACGACCAAAGGCGCCTGCAAGAGTCGCTCAAACAACCCACGACGGCCCGATGGGGTGATCCACGAATACTGCCCACCCGAACAGGCCCAATCCGAAATGGACCGATTCTTCGGGTTCTACCGGAGCATCCGCCGACAGAATGTCCCCCTTGATGACCACCACCTTTTTGCACACTACTCCCGGGACTTACGGTGACCGGCTTCAGGGGGATTCCATCGCTGAGGCGGCAAGCGGATAATCGCGCCCCTTTTCTTCGGAGCAATGGAGATGGCCGCCAAGCGGTCGAAACAGCTGCCAGGCGGATGGCGGCCCGGCAAGGAGCCGATCAACCTCTACCGTGACGATCTGCGCGACGCGTTGGGCCGTAGTGGCAAGACTCTCGCGTCGATGCGCCGTGCCCTCAACGAGTATGGCGCCGGCGTCCTTGATGCGCCCGATGAGGCCGTCAAGGTCTGGTCGGATTTGCACCTGGGGCACGCCAACATCATCGAGTACCAGGACCGCCCATTCTTCAATGTCGAGGAAATGGATGCGGCACTCTGGGCCAACTGGCAACTCGGCGTCGACCCGGAGGAAACCCTGGTTTGCGTCGGCGACGTTGCGATGGGCCGCGGCCTTTCGGACGACACCTGGGAAAAAGTGCGGGCAGCGCCCGGGCGCACGAAGGTCCTGGTCGTCGGCAACCACGACGTAACCGGCCAGGGGCTACTGCGCGTCGAGGGGTTTCACCGGGTGAAGGCTATGATGTCCTCACTGGGAGACCCTCCGCTGATCTGGACGCATGCGCCGCTGCCAAACGTCCCGGCCGGGCACGTGAACGTTCACGGTCACCAGCACTCGGCACTCAAGCCGGCGGACTCGCCGCACATCAACGTCTCGGTCGAGCAGCTCGACTACCGGCCGGTTGCGTTGACCCGGATTCGGCGGCTCGCGAAGGCCCTGCTGGCTGGGGAGCGGCCGGCGGGTTCGACCACACTGGAGCGGATCGAGGAGATTGAATGATCCTCTCGCCGGATCAGGACGGCACCTAAAACCGCGCCTCGGGTTCAACCGGGTGGCGCGCATTACTATATATCTATACAGTATTCGCCATGGTCGACCTGGTGCTGAATCGCCGCCTCAACACCCGCAACATCCTGCTCGCGCAAGGAACACGCGGGGAGCATGTGGGCTATCTCCTGCCCAATGGCGGCCGCCGGTTCGTCCAGTGGCTCGGGTTCATCGAGCGGTCCAAGGCGCGTGCGATGAAGGCGGCGCGCCCGGTCCGCCTGGTGGACATCACGCGGGTCGGAAGGGCGAACGGGCAAGCGCCGGAGTGGCACGATCTGACGGAGGACTCGTTCGTGCATGGGTGTGTGACGGAGTGGGGAGCCTACGCGGTGTACGAGGAGAACGTGTGCCTGGTTGGGGTCCAAATTCGGGAATGAGCGTCCGATTCGATCACCATCGACCGGGACAGTTCAATCCGTGCGTCGGGCATGGCCGGTCAATCTGGCCGGAAAACGCCCGGCATCGGGCATAATCACTGCGGAACTTGAGGTTCACTTCCCAAGCGGGCGATAACGGGAGACGGCCATGCAACTCCGGAAACTGCTGACGCCAGGTGTGCTGGTCTTC
>JAPOON010000284.1 GCA_026713405.1 Gammaproteobacteria bacterium | reverse complement strand
TGGTGCCGTTGGCGTGGCTCTTGACGGAAACGTGGGCGATGGCGCGCTTGAGGTCTTCCTTGTCGACGCCGTGCTTCGCCCGGTAGGCGCTGGCAAGCTGCGCGAAACTGCCGGGCGCCGAGCCGGTGGCCGTCCACAGGGGGGTCAGAGTGCCGGAGTTGCCGCCGGGCAGCCCGCCGTAGCCGGTGTCCTTGAGCTTCTCGACGCCCAGGGCAAGGGCGATGTCCGCCGCGCCCGAGGCCACCGCGTAGACGGCGCCGCGAAAGGCTTCCGAACCGGAAGCGCAGAAGTTTTCGACACGGGTCACCGCAATGTTCGGCAGGCGCAGGGAAATGCTCAGGGGCAGCCCGCTGCGCCCCACGTTGACGAAATCCATCGCCGTGGAAAGCCAGGCCGCCTCGATCTCGTTGCGGTCAATGCCGGCATCGCCCAACGCTTCATCGAAGGCCTCGACAATGAGTTCTTCCGCGCCGGCGTCCCACCGCTCTCCGAATTTCGAGCAACCCATGCCGAGAATCGCGACCTTGTCCCTGATGCCCTGTGCCATTTCGAATGTCCTCTTCGGTGCTGTTTCAAGCGGAGCGGAGGGGAACCGCTTTCCAGAAATATCTCGGTAGACCGCGCGCCCGATCGACCGACTTGATGCGAAAACGCATTTCCACCTGCATCCCGACATCGATCTCGCCGACCTCCACGTCGGTGAAGTCGGTCATGAGACGCCCTCCGTTCTCAAAGTCAATCATGCCATAGTGCGATGGCGGATTGGGAGTGAACGCCAGGTAGTCCGCGGACCAACTGGCGACCCTTGCCGGCTCGTCCCGGAACGAATAGGGCTCCTGGGTATCGGTCGCCCGGCATTGCGGATTGACGCACACCCGCGTCCGCGGGAACTGCAGGGTGCCGCATTGGGTGCAACGCCCGCCCACCAGCCCGAGCAGCATGTCGCGATTGCGATAGGCCGTGGAAAGCGATGTCTGATACTCGGCCGCCTCGCCCCGCTTGCCTTCGTCGATGCTGATCAGGTCGTTGTACGCGAGATACTTCAGGTAGTTGTCTTCGGGCTGGCGGGCGGCCAGCGCCGCACCCACGGATTGCGGCGCCGCGGAGCCCGATATCGCTTCGGTCGCCCTGAACAGCAGCGCCTCACAGCCGTTGGCGAAGCTGCAAACCAGCATGTGATCGCCCGGCTTGACGCGGGTTTCCAACGCATGCAACGCCATCAACAGCGGATGCGCGGCGCCGGTCTCGCCAAGTTGCCCGGCGAGATTGTCCACCACTGATTCGCCCGCCAGGCCCGACCGGCGCGCGACGTTGGCGGCGGCGCGGCCAATGGTGGTCGGCAGCACGAAGTGCGCCACGGCATCCGCGGTAACGCCCGTCTGCTCCAGCAGCCGGGCAATGGTCGCCGGCACGATCTTGGCCAGGCCCTCGTCACGAATCCAGCGTTCTTCCCAGTCGTAGTCGAACTCCTGGCCCGCGCCGCGATAGTGGTCGAGAAAATCCACCGATTCGACGGTGCCGCCCACAAGCTGCAGCAATTCCCTGTCGGCGCCGACGGATACGCTGACCGCACCGTCGCCCCAAGCGAGCTCGCCCGGGCTCCTCGCCATTGCCCGGCGGTTTTCCGAGGCGACCAGCAACACCTCGCGAGCGCCGCCCTGCACCGAAGAGCAGGCCTGCGACAACGCACCGAGGGCGGCACGCTGTGACGAGGTCACGTCCAGGGTGCGGATTTCGCCTTCCAGCGATAGCGCCGTGGCGATGATTCCAGCCTGCTGCCGGTCGACGAACGGGCCCGTCGTACTCGCAAACATCAGGGCTTCCGGCCCA
>JAPOON010000283.1 GCA_026713405.1 Gammaproteobacteria bacterium | reverse complement strand
TCCTTGCGCTGGGTTACGGCATAGAGGATGTTCTGCACCTTGTCCGGGATCATGGCGGCGCCGCCCCTGTCGCGGGCGAGTTCGACATCAGGCCGGAGGGAAGCGCGCCGGCGCCGGCACCGTCACTGCCCAGGCGTCGGCTCATCATTTCCATTGCGGCCCGGTCCGCCTCGCCGAGCGGCTCCGCCAGGATTTCTTCGACCAGCGTGGCGCAGCGCCGACGGTCGCCCTGCAGCAGGTACGAATAGGCGAGCATCTTCCGGCATTGCGGGTCGTGCGGCTCCAGCAGTTCCAGCAGTTCCAGCAGCACGATGGCCTTCTCGGCCTGCCGCTGGCCCAGGTAGTTGTGCGCCGCCACGAGCAGCCAGGACTTGTGGTCTTCGCCGAGTTCGTCAAGCATGCCGGCAGGTCTCCGGGTCAAGCCTTGATGAGCGCATTGCGGGAGGCATCGAACGCCTCGAAATCGCCCTTCATCGTCAACAGGAGGGCGCGCGCCGACTGGATGATCCGGCCGGCTTCGGCCGGTGCGTCCGCTTCCCGGCCCGTGGCGGCCTCGACATCGTTGAACAGCTTCTGGAAATTGGCCGGCACGGTGACGTACGGGTTCTTGAGGCGTGGTCTCACTGCATCGGCCAGAACCTTCGCGCCGGCATCGAGATTGAAGACGCGGTCGAGGTGCAGCGGAATCGATGCGCCGAGAAGCAGGTTGACCGGGCTCTGCGGATAGCCGGACCGAGACTCGACCAGGGAGCGTTGATAGGAGACGCTCTCCACGCCCATCTGCAATGCGACGGCCATATCTGTCACAGCCCCACGTCGGCGAACAGCCTGCGGATCAGCTCGAAGGCCTCGACCATGCGGAAGGCTTCCGATCTTTCGATGCGGGCGGCAAGCACCAGGACATTGTCGCCCTTCAGCCCGAACTGCAAAAGGAACGGATGGTATTGCTCCACCCCCGTTGCGCGCAGCAGTGCCAGGGCCTTTTCCTCCAGTTCGGACAGGGGCGCGCGGCGCAGCACCGCGAGCACGATCTGTTCCCCCGAGCGCTCCACATCGATGAGGTAGGCGCCCCCGTCGACCGACAGGTTCAGAACCCGGGAATTCCAGCCGCCAGCGTCCGGGAATCCCATGCCGGCACCAAAGTCCGCAATGGCCCTGGCCCACCAGTCGGGCGCCGGCTCAGTCATCGTATTCCTCGGCGTCGATGGCACTGTCCAGCGCCTGCTGAACCGAGATCATGATGCGCTCACGCTTTGTCATGTCGTCCCCGAAGGCCTTCAGCGGCACGAAGCGCACCAGTTCCTTGACACCCTGCAGGAAGTAGATGCCTGACTGATCGCCTTGCACGCCCATCTTGCCCGGCAACCCATTGAATGCATCCGCCCCCTGCCAGGCGCGGTTCTGCGCCGTCAGCAACTCGCTCAGGAGATCCCGCGCCGCAGTCGGCCCGGGGTTTGCATCGAAACGTTTGCGTACCCGCCCGATCAGGTCCTCGCACTGCTCGTGAACGCTGTTCAGCGACTTCAACTGATACATGTCGTCCATGACCTGCTTGATGCGAGTCCTGGAGATCGACCGGGTGCCGGCGTCGAGGTCGGCGCTCAGGGCCTTGAGCATGAAGCGTACCGCCGCCTCGAAGCTTTCGCCCGGGTGATCCGCCACCACCCGCTCGTAGGCATCGTTGATGGTTTCGCAGTCGAGCACGATGTCGCGGTAGAAATCGCGCAGTTGCTGGATGTCGCCCACATTTCCGTCCGCATGCTGCCGGGCGACCGCGGACACGTTCAGGCCGGCTTGAATGGCAGGGCCGCTTTCCGCCTGCAGTGCCGTAATGGCCTCGTCGAGCGCGGCGACAAGGGCCGGGTCTGCGTTCTCTTCGCCTGCCCGCTCCCGGGAAAACGAAAGCGCCAGGAACTGGTGGGTCGCGTCGTCCGAGAATTCACGGGCACTCTGCCGAAGCTCGTCCGGATTCGGCGGCCGGCCACGCTCGAGAACGCCCTTGGCGAAATCCGCAAGCTTCTGGTTCCTCTCCAGGTCGGGCACGTCCCGCAGGTACTTTTCCGCCTGCTCCAGGGCAGCGGAACATTCGCCCCGGGCGCCCCGAAGCTTGCGTTCGGACAGTTTCTTTTCTACCCGCTCGCTTTCGCCGAAGGTCAACTCCTCGGCCGCGTCCTGAAGCTCCGCGATCGGGTCGCGCACATGCTGCACCTGCTCGCCCCGGAAGCTGCCCCGGGCCGCGGCGGTTTCCCCGGCCGGCAGGCTTCCTGCCGTGGCGCCGACCCGGCCCGGTTCATTGACGATGGAGTTCATTCAGGCCTGGGTCCAGATCTTCTTGTGGGTCTCATGCGAGCTGTCCTCCATCTGCTGGAAAACCTGCAGCATGTCCTGGGCGCCCTTCTGCATGGAGTCGGCGAAACCCTTGGCGCGGTCGAGATAGGCCCGCAATTCTTCCGCCCTGGCATCCCTTTCCTTGCTGTCCGCCTCTTTCTGCCTGGACTCGTAGTCCATCGCCGACTTCATGATCTCGCCGGTGGCGCCGGCCAGCTTGGACATCCCGTCGGTGATCAGGGCAATGTTCTGCGCGCGAGCCGACAGCTGCTGAGACAGGGTGTGGTCGAGCTTGATTGCCGCCTTCCGTTTGGCCGTGGAAACTTCCTTGACCGTCTCCTGGGTGGTTTCCTCGCGAACCTGGGCGGTGCGGGCTTCACTGGCCTCCGCCCGACCGGAATCCGGCAGGTCGACGTCCTCGAGCGCCCCGGCTCCCGCTTCCCCCGACGCCGGCGTCGATGCTTCCGACTCTCCAGCCACCTTGGGCGCCGACGGCGTCTCTTCGCCGGACATCGTCTCCGGCTCGACAACCTGCGGTTCAGCGGCAGGCATGGCCCTGGTCAGGCTCATGCCCTTGATGCCGCCGCCCACGCTGATGCCGGCGGAGGCGATCTGTACGCCCCCGGACACCACGCCGCCGACCAGCGCGTAGGTGGCGCTTTCACGGATGTCGGCGGCGGAAGCGTGCATCTGGGAGGCGACGGACTCGATTTCTTCGACCTGGGAGTCACGCGCCGCGCGGGCGAGTTCGGAATCGATCTGCATCATCAGCGCGGCGATGTGTCCGAAATCGACCGCGACGTTGTCGGCGATGACCTGGGTCGCAGACCCGGCCAATCCATAATCGACGGGCCCGCCGGCCGGGGGCAGAGGCGGCAAGGATTGCTGGGGAAGGTCGGTCGGCTCACCGGGGCCGGCGTCCACGGACACGCGAGTGTCCGCCGATGCCCGGGAACGCCGAGCCGCTGTCGCCGCATTGGCCCGGCCGGTTTCGATTCGATTGCGGGACGGGCCGGATACCCGGTTGATGTCGGTCATGAGATTCTCCTTTGCCGGTATTTCATGCAGTCAGTCCATGGGCCCGCCGCGCGCCGAAGCTTCCGCGATGAGGGAGGATGCTTCCACGGCATGCAGCGAGGCGACCGTACGCACGTACGGCGTGCCGAAACGTCCGTCCCGGTGGATGCGTTCCGCCGCCGATTTCGCGGCGGTGAAGCCGGGATAGACACCTTCGAGCAGGACATATCGCGCCCGGTCGCCGTTTGAATTCTCGATGCGCAGCATCTCCCCCAGGCCGTTCGCCGCCACGAAAGCCTCGAGCCGCTCGGCTGAAGAGAGAGCAATCACCTGTACGGCATAGTAGTCGGGCGGATACGCGTCCAGGGTTCCGAGGCTGATTCGGCCGGACGCGGCGGCGGTCAGTTCGCCGCGCTTTTCGGAGTCGCGTCCGGAAGGCAGCCCCCGGGGCACGGTTTCTTGCCGTTCGACAGGTGCCCGCGGTCCGGGCGAGCGGTTCGGTTCCGGAGATTCCACCTCTGCGGATGGCGCTACGGGCCTTACCGCATCTCCATCATCCAGCGGTTCGCCCTCGAAGCCCGTATTGATTTCGTAGGAAATCATGGCCGGGAGGATCGTGGGGGTGATCAGGAAATAGCGGGCCACCGATTGATCGCGGTCCACCTTGGTGGGAAACAGCCGGCCCATGAGCGGGATGCGGCCGAGCAG
>JAPOON010000282.1 GCA_026713405.1 Gammaproteobacteria bacterium | reverse complement strand
GGAGCAACTCCAGCAGGAACGGCAGCAGGCGTCCGAGCAGGACAACCGGGAACAGCAGAACGAAGGCGCCAACAACCCGGAGAACTCGCGGCAGCCCCAGGACGGCGACACCGACGAGCAACCGTCAGACCAACAGCAGGAATCCTCCGCACAGCAGCAGAATGAAGGGGATCAGCAGCAGCCCCAGGACCAGCAATCCCAGGAGGGCGCCGACCAGCAGCAGATGCAGGCCACCGAGGACGATGCCGCCCGGGACGAACAACGCGAGGCCCTCGAGCAATGGCTGCGCCGGGTACCCGACGACCCCGGCGGACTGCTCAGGCGCAAGTTCGAATACGAGACCAACCTGCGGGCGCGCCGCGGCGAGCAACCGCAACGGGGGGAAATCTGGTGAAGCAGTCGAATAACGGAACTCCGTCTGGCGTGCAGGATGCCCGTACCGCATACCCACGCTCGGACACCGGAACGAAGGATTTGTTCCGCACTCCTTTGAATTTGAATACATCCAATTAAACCAGGGAGTTGACATTTTGTTGCTGGGGAGACCGATAAGATCTGGAGCGGCCATCGCCGCCGTTGCGTTATTCCTGGCGTCAATCGCCCAGGTCGCGGATGCTGCCGTGCAGGCCCGGGTCGACCCGCCGGTCGTGGACGAGATGGAAACGGTTCGGCTCACCCTGCGCATCGACGGCAGCAACCAGTCGGAAGGCCTGGACCTGAGCGCCCTGGAGGGTGACTTCGAGGTGCTGGGCACCAACACCTCCAGCCAGTTCCAGAGCATCAACGGCCAGGTGCAGAGCTGGGTGGAATACCAGGTCAGCCTGCGCCCCAAACGCGCCGGCACCCTGGAGATTCCGGCGCTGTCGATCGCCGGCCAGACGAGCGCGCCGTTGAGCGTCCGCGTGCGCCCGCTGGCCCCCGAAGTCCGGCAGACCATCGATCGCATGGTGTTCTTCGAGGTGGAGGTCTCGCCCAATCCAGTCTACGTGCAGGCCCAGGCCCTGATTACCCGGCGTCTCTACTATGCGAGCGGCGTGCAGATCTACAGCGATCTGCCGGGGGTGCCCGACATTCCGAACGCCGTCGTGATACCCGTGGGCGAAACCCGTTCCACCACCGAAGTGCGGCCCGAGGGCCGCTACGGCGTACTCGAGCAGCGCTACGCCATCTTTCCGGAGCAGAGCGGGTCGCTGGTCATCCCGGAAATCTCCGTAACCAGTTCCGTACGGCTCACCAGCAGCGGCAGAACGCGCCGGTCGGGCATCCGGGTGAGCACGCCGGAGATCCGCCTCGATGTGCTGCCGGTGCCCGCTTCGTATCCGGCCGACCAGCCCTGGCTGCCCGCCAGGCAGGTATCCGTCAGTGACACCTGGGAACCGGACAGCCTGTCGTTCGATCTCGGCGAGCCGGTACGGCGCACCCTGACCGTCAACGTCGCGGGAAACACCGGCTCCTCGATTCCTCCCCTCGCACTGGATCTGCCCGGAGATGCCTTCAAGCAGTACCCGGAACCCGTCAGCATCGGTGAAGAGACGGTGGCCTCCGACGTGGTGGGAACCCGTGAACAGGCCTATTCGATCGTCCCCGTCGCCCCCGGGGCGCTGCAACTGCCGCAGCTGAGCCTCACCTGGTGGGACACGGTCAACGAGCGCGTGCGGGTCGCCTCGGCCCCCGGGGAGCAGGTCCGCATCCTGGGGGACCCCATCGCCGCACCGAACCCGGCCGCAACTACCGGCACCTCCGAGGCAGGGCCCGCGCGTCCGACTGTGCAACCGGCCGCGGCAGCGGCCGAACTCCCCACGCCATATCCCGCCTGGTTGATCGGCCTGACCGCGTTCGCCTTTTGCGGCTGGGCAGCCACCTGGCTCGTCATGCGCCGCCGCCCGGCAAGTTCGGTGGTGCAGCGGCCCGACCCACGGGGAGACGCATCCTGGAAAGCGCTTCTCACCGCCTGCCGCACGGGCGATGCGAAGGTCATGCGCGACGCTTGGATCCGGCACCTGGGGATCCGCTGGAACGCCGCGCCGGACCGGACCGTAGCGATGATCCGGCGCCATCCCGAGGGGCGGCGGCTGCTCGATGCGCTGAACCGGGCTCTCTATGCCTCTGCCACGTCCGAACCACCGGCCGGGCAGGACATCATCGAGGTCACGCGGTCCCTGCTCGAATCCGCCGGGGAGCGGCCGGCACAACCGCTACCGGAACTGTACACGCACTGAGTTCCGGCTCCGGCCGGTACCGGTCAGCCGGACTCCCGATCGCCCAGGCTCTTGCTCACCACCTCGAATACATCCTTGGAGAGCCCGCGCGGCTCGTCTGCTACGGCGCGAATGTCGCCAAGCGCCTCCTTCATCAGCGCCTGCCGCCCGGCATCGACTTTCCGCCAGCGCGTGAGCGGCGTCAGCAGGCGGGCAGCAAGCTGCTGATTCTCGGCATCGCGCTCGATGATGCGCTGTGCCAGGAAGTTGTAACCCGAGCCGTCGGCGGCGTGAAAATTCCGGTTGTTGCGCAGACTGAAGGCGCCATACAGCGAACGCGCCTTGTTCGGGTTCCTGGCATCGAAGGCGGGGTGCTTCTCCAGTTCCCCGATGGCCCCGGCATCGTTCAGCGGGCTGATCGCCTGCACCTGCAACCACTGGTCCACCACCAGGGCTTCGTGCCGCCAGCGCTCGAGGAATCCCGCCAGCGACCCGGCCCTGGCCGGATGCGTCGCGCTGTCGGTAATCTCCCGGAGCGCCGCAAGCCGGTCGGTGAGGTTGTCCGCGGTCTCGAGGTGCCGGGTGAGGAGATCGTGGGCCGATTCCCCGAGGCCCAGGGCCAGGTTGCCGAGGGCCAGGTTGCGGGCGCCCCGGCGGGCCATGCCCGCATCGTCGGCGACATGGGGGCCCGCGGGCGCGTTGGCTTCGTATAGCCTCAGCCAGTCATCGCGCAGTTCCCGGGCAAGCGCGGCTTTCAGCGCGTCCCTGGAGCTGCAGACGCCCTCAACGTCCACGGTCTTCGCCGACTCGAACAGGTACTCCTCGGACGGCAGCGTCAGCATGGCGTTCAGCATCAGCTTGTGTTCCGGATCCCGTGCCGGGACGGCTTCCTCCAGCAGACCGGCGAACAGATCCAGCAGCAGCCTGCTGACCGGCGCGCCTCCCCCGATCGCCGACAACTCGTCCTCGAGCAGGCTTTGCAGGGCGTCCCAGCGGCCAAACCCGTCACGGTCGTTGCGCGCCAGTTCCGCCAGCACTGCCGCCGGGCGCGCGCAGTCGAGACGAACGGGCGCGGAAAACCCGCGCAGCAGACTGGGCAGCGGCTCCGAGGGCAGGCCGCACAACGATACCGTCGTCGTCCCCTCGCGGACATGAACGAGCAGGCTGGAACCGCGCCGTTCCCAGTCAGCATCGCTCTGCACCTCGATTCGTTCGTCGACCTGTTCTTCGCCCCCTTCTCCGACCAGCCCGACAAGCAGGGGGATGTGGAACGGCTCCTTGACCGGCTGCCCCGGCGTGGCGGGGCAGGATTGCTCGATCACCAGCCGGAGCGTGTCGTCTTCCCACCCAGTGGCGACCCGCAGCACCGGCGTGCCGGCCTGCGAATACCAGCGGCGGAACTGCGCAAGATCGATGCCGTTGGCCTCCTCCATGGCAAT
>JAPOON010000281.1 GCA_026713405.1 Gammaproteobacteria bacterium | reverse complement strand
GAGCGTCGGCCTGATAACCGACCCCCTGGACCTGGAAGGCTGACCGAATGCTCTACGCGTTCCGTTACTACAGCGTGCCGTTGCTGCTGGCGGCCCTGATCCATCTTGCGGCTGTCGCGGCGCTGTCCGTGGGCTGAAACCGGGTAAAGAAGGAAAGGCGGGAGTTCAAGCCGCGCATCGTCCAGTCGCGGCTGCTTGTGCTCAAGCCGGAAGTTCGGCAGGAGCCGAAAGAAGTCCGGCAGAAGCCGAAGGCGGCGCCGGTGGTGACACCCCCGCCGCCGGTGGAGGCGCAACCAGCGCCGGCAAAGCCCAAGCCCGCACCGGTCGCCCAGCCCAAGCCGCCCCCGGTCGACCGGCGCGCAGAGGAGCGGAAACGGGAACTCGAGCGCCAGCGGCAGCGGCTGCAGGAACTCGCCCGGCAGTCGTTCGCCCAGGCACTCGAATCCGAGGCCAGCGAACTCGCCGAGGGCGACGACGAAGAAGTCGCCGCGAGCTACCGGTTCGGCATCTACCAGCGGGTGGTCGCCAACTGGTCGCGGCCGCTGAGCGCGCGCCTCGGCATGCAGGCCAAGCTGCTCGTGGAGTTGATACCGACGGGGCGGGTGGTCAGCGTGACGGTGGTCGAATCGAGCGGCAACGCCGAATTCGACCGGTCGGCGGAGGCGGCCGTGAACAAGGCGCGTGAGTTCGAGGTTCCCGCCGAGACGGAAATATTCGAACGCCACTTCCGCCAGTTTTCTCTCCTTTTCAAACCGGAGGATTTACTGAGGTGAAATCGGTGTGGGAACTCGACGCCGCCGAGTGCCGAAAGGCAGGCGGCAGGGCGTGGAGCCTGATTCATTACGCGGCGCGTCTTGTCGGGACGGGCGCACTCCTGCTGGCAGCGGGGCTGGCCGGCGCCCAGGAAAGCCTGGACACCATCGTCATCGATGCCGGTTACGACAAGCAGACAAAGATCGCCATCGTCCCCTTCCGGCAGGCCCCGGAACTCTCCGCCCAGGACCCGATGGACGAGATCGTCGCCTTCGACCTCGCCCGCAGCGGCCAGTTCGCGCCGGTGGAACGGCGCAACATGCTGTCGTTTCCCACCAACCGCAGCGAAGTCTTCTTCCGGGACTGGCGCATCCTGCAAACCGAGTACCTGGTGATCGGCCGCGTCGAGCAGGAGTTCGACGGCAACGTATCGGTGGCCTTCGAACTGCACGATGTGTCCAACGGCCGGCTCATGGCGGAAGACCGGCTGACCGCGCCGCCGGGTGCCTGGCGCGACCTGGCGCACCGCATCTCGGACGTGGTCTATGAGGCCATCACCGGCATTCGCGGCGCGTTTTCCACGCGCATCGTCTACGTGCTCGCGCAGAACGCGGGTACGAGTTATGCGACCTACCGCCTGGAACTGGCGGATTCCGACGGCGCCCGGTCGCGCACGCTGTTGTCGTCGGACGAACCGATCATGTCGCCGAGCTGGTCGCCGGACGCGGGCCGGGTGGCCTACGTTTCCTTCGAGACCGGCCGGCCCAACGTCATCCTGCAGGATGTGGCCTCGGGCAGCCGGGAATTCGTCTCGAGCTTTCCCGGCATCAACGGCTCGCCGATGTTTTCGCCGGACGGGCGCACCCTGGCTCTGGTGCTGTCGCGGGACGGCAACCCCGAGATCTACGTGATGAACCTGAGCGACCGCCGCTTGCGCCAGATCACCCGGCACCACGGCATCGACACCGAGCCGAGCTGGACGCCCGACGGCAAGAGCCTGGTCTTCACCTCCGACCGGGGCGGCCGGCCGCAGATCTACCAGGTGGAACTGGCCACCAATTTCATCGAGAGGCTGACTTTTCATGGCCCCTACAACGCCCGGGCACGGTTGCTGGACGACGGCGCGCACCTGGTTTTCGTGCACCGGGCCAACGGCATCGATCACGTGGCCTGGCTCGACCTGGAGCGGGACGACCTCAGGATTCTGACCGAGACGCGGCTTGACGAATCGCCGTCAATCGCGCCCAACGGGACGATGTTAATCTACGCGACTAAGGAACAGGGTAGGGGTATACTTGCCGTCGTTTCGATCGATGGGCGGGTGAAATATCGGTTACCGTCGTCGTCCGGGGATGTGCGGGAACCCGCGTGGTCGCCGTTTATCGACACACTGCAGTGAGCCGGTCGTGCAGCACGGTCGTCGGGAATTCCCGTTAGAACAAGACAGAAGGAAC
Source organism: Gammaproteobacteria bacterium (assembly GCA_026713405.1). The sequence continues at coordinate 3,723 of JAPOON010000281.1, read as the reverse complement.
GCATAGGAGAAACAGATGTTTCAGCAGCCATTCAAACTATTGGCTCTATTGTTTGTTGGCCTGGTGATCGCGGGTTGCGAGAGTCAGGCACCCGAGCCGCCGCCCGCGCCGGAACCGGCGCCCGTGGTGGAACAGCCGCCACCGCCGCCGCCGCCACCGCCGCCGCCGGCATTCAACGACAACCTGGAACCCTACTATCCGGGTACCACGCGGCTGCTGGAACGGGTTTTCTACTTTGAGTTCGACCGCGCCGTCATCAACTCGGCAGACCTCGAGGCACTGCAGGTTCACGCCGATGTACTGCGCGACAACCCCAGCCGCCGGGTGGTGATCGAAGGCCACTGCGACGAACGGGGTACCCGAGAGTACAACCTTGCGCTCGGCGAGCGGCGCGCGGATGCGGTACGCAGCTTTCTTACCGCTGCCGGCGTTTCCGGTTCGCGGGTCGAAACCGTGAGCTACGGCGAGGAACGTCCGGACGACCCCGGCTCGGGTGACGATTCCTGGGCACGCAATCGCCGCGCGGTGATGATCTATCGCTAACGGGGCCATGCCCCCCGCCCGATAGAAAGGCGGCGGGCGGGTGCGAAATTGTCTCATTCGGGAACCTCGTCCACGAACCAGAGGTTCAAATTTGCAACGCCGCCGTCCGGCGACCATGCCGGCGGCGGCGCCTCTCATATGATGACCGCACCGCTGCAGCTACTTGTTTCACTCATCCTGGCCGGCGTCGCTGGCGCAGCCGTTGCCCAGGTGCCGATCAAGGAATCATCGGCCGCTCCGCAAGCAGTGGTCGCCGACCCCATCCCTGCCCGGTCTGCGGTCGCCAGGCCGGCGGCCGCCCGGCCCGCAGCCGCGCAAAACACCGATGCAGCACGGCTTGGCGAGCTGTTTCACCGCATCCAGGTATTGCAGCAGGAAGTGCAGGAACTGCGGGGCCAGGTCGAGGAACAGGCGTTCCGAATCGAACGCCTGACCCGGCAGCAGCAACAGCAGTACATCGATATCGACCAGCGCCTGCAGGCGCTGCGCGGCCAGGGGCCGGCAACCACGGCGCCCGGAACCCAGGGTTCCGCAACCCCGTCGGTGCCCCGCCCCGTGCCCCCCGTCGACGGCTCCGCCCCGCCCGAGCGGGACGCATACTCCGCAGCCTTCAGCCTGATGCAGGAAAGCCGGTTCGAGGAATCGGTGGATGCCTTCAACCGCCTGATCACCGGCTATCCGAACGGCCAGTACACGCCCAATGCCTTCTACTGGCTGGGGGAACTGCACCTGGCCATGGACGATGTGGAAATGGCGCGGCAATCGTTCACCCAGGTGCTGAACCTGTATCCGGAACACGGCAAGGCGCCGGACGCGCTTTACAAGCTGGGCGTTGTCCATCACCGCCTCAACGACAACGAACGCGCGCTTCAGTACCTCAACCGGGTAATTGCCGAACACCCCGAAAGTACAGCCGCGGGGCTGGCCCGAACCTATGCCGGGGAACTTCGCTAGGGCCTGGGTAACCGGCCGCTCTCTTCAGTCGCGCGGAAATGGGGTGGTGGGTCGTCTGGGGTTCGAACCCAGGACCAACGGGTTAAAAGCCCGGTGCTCTACCAACTGAGCTAACGACCCACGGGGGCGCGCATTGTAAGCATCGCCCGGGGGCCACACAAGAAAACTTGGGGGACTGGTCCAAGCCGGCGTTGACGGGTTGGGCGGGCTCTGAAACCATCCGCATCGCCCGCCCGGGGCCGGGGCCCCGGAAAATTGAAATCACAGGAGGAAGCCGGATGGCGCTCACCACGCTCAGCAGGTCTATTGAAGGAAAGGTCGCCGTTGTGACCGGGGCGGCGAGCGGCATGGGAGAAGCCACGGCCAAGCTCTTTGCCGATGAAGGCGCACGGGTTGCGGCCATCGACATCAACGGGGAGCCGCTCGCGCGTGTCGTCGGGGAAATCGAGGCCGCGGGCAAGCCCGTGAAGGGCTGGACCCTGGACCTGGCCGACGGCGATGCCATCGAAACCGTCTTCGGGGAAATTGCCGCCCACTTCGGCGGCATCGACATCCTGGTGAACAACGCCGGCATCTCCATCCCGGCACCCATCGACTCCGAAGACTACGAGGCGGCCTGGGGCCTCTCGCTTACGGTGCTGCTGACCGCACACACCCGCACCATCCGCGCGGCGCTGCCGCACCTGCGCCAGGCCGAGCATCCACGCATCGTCAACATCGCGTCCACCGAAGGGCTGGGCGCCACCAAGTTCGGCAGCCCATATACGGCCGCGAAAACCGGCGTCATCGGGCTCACCCGGTCGCTGGCCGTGGAGCTGGGCACCGAAGGCATCACCGTCAACTGTATCTGCCCGGGGCCGATCCGCACCGGCATGACCGACGCGATCCCGGAAGAGCACAAGCGCGAGTTCGCGCGCCGGCGCGTGGCGTTGAAGCGCTATGCCGACCCCGAAGAGGTGGCGCACGGCACCCTGGGCCTGGTGCTGCCGGCATCCGGCTTCATCACCGGCGTGACGTTACCGGTAGACGGCGGCCTGACGATAAGAAACGCCTGAAGAGCACGTGAATCCTGCCTGAGGCACGCCGCCCGGGCTGCGTGTTTCACCGTTCCCCCTGCGCCAGTCGGAAGCGCGGTTGTTTGACCGGTGCCGAGGTTTTTGCAACGCTGGTGCCGTTTAACCCGTATCCGGGAAGGCATGCCGGGCAAATGCCAGGGTGAGGTTGGCATGACCCCCGATGCGCATGGCTTGCCAGTCCGTTGCCGCGGCCGTCGCACGACGGGAACCGTGCAACACGTTCAGCCGCCCGAATCGCCGGAACAGGAGACCGATGGCCGTCCGAGATATCGCTTCCACGCTGCGCGTCCGCGACTTCCGGTGGTTGTGGGTCGGCAGCGTCTCCGCATCGTTCGCCATGAACATGCAGCAGGTGGCAAGGGGGTGGCTGGTCTACACATTGACCTCTTCGGCACTGGACCTGGCCTGGGTGACGCTGTCGTTCATGCTGCCGATGGCGCTGTTCTCGCTGTGGGGCGGCGTCCTTGCCGACCGGCTGCCGAAACGGCGGGTCATCATCGCTGCACAGACCCTGAACGGCGCAGCCACCGTCGTGCTCGGCGCGGTCATATTCACGGGCAACGTCACCTTCTGGGATTTCATCTGGTTCGGAGCGCTGAACGGCACCGTACTGGCGCTGTCGGTGCCGGCGCGCCAGGCCTTCGTGCCGGAACTCATCCCGGAGCGGCTGATGTTCAGCGGCATGAGCCTCACCACCACGGCCTGGAACATCTCGCGCATCGTCGGGCCCGCCTTCGCCGGTTTCCTGATTGCCTGGGTGGCGGCCGGGGACACCTCCTCGGCCAGGGGCGTGGGCATCGTCTATTTCATCATCGCGGCGCTGTACCTGGCCGCGGCGCTGACCACCGTGCTGGTCTCCAGGCCGGGCAACGTCAAGGAGCGGGACGGCAAGAGCCCGCTGGAGGATATCGCCGACGGCATGCGTTACGTGCGCGCCAACCCACCGATATTCGGGCTGATCATGCTGTCCATCGTGCCGTTCCTGTTCGCGATGCCCGTCAATGCCCTGCTACCGGCCTTCAACGAGGACATCCTGGGCGGCGGCCCGGACGACCTGGGCCTGCTCATGTCGGCCATGGGCGGAGGCGCGATCGTCGGGTCGCTGACCATGGCCTCCATGGGGGGCCTGCGCCACAAGGGCCGCTGGCTG
>JAPOON010000280.1 GCA_026713405.1 Gammaproteobacteria bacterium | reverse complement strand
CGGAGGCAGAACCCGATCCGAACCGTCCGGGCAGTTTCGGCAGCCGGGCGGTGGGCGTACTGCGCAGGTCATCGCCGCGGCCCGCCGGTCATGCCGCCACCGAGGAACAGAACGATGAAACTGCAAGCCCGCTTGCTGATCGTTCGGCGCTGAACACGGGGAACCGCGAATTGCGCGGCCGACACCGCTCCCGGTCGGATCAGCCGGACGATCCGCTATAACAGAAACGTGCCGATGGCCGGAATCACGGCCACAACCGCCAACGCCAGCAGCAGCAGTCCAATGAACGGCAACACGGCCCGGGTTCCCTGACCCGGCCACCACGGACTCTCGTGCGTCATAGTCAGGGAAACTCCTCGTCGTGCTCCCCGAGCAACGGGCCGCGGCGGTCCGGCGCCCGGGCTCCATCGATGCGGAACGGGCTCGACAGCATGCGCAGTCCGCCTTCCCGGCCGGGATAGTCGACGCTATTGGTCATGCCCACTTCTTCGACGAACGGATTGTCCAGCGCCTGGCCGATGTCGTTGACCCGGGCGACCGGCACCTGGCCGGACAGCAGTTCCAGCCAGTGGGCGGTCGAATCGCCGCCGAGGGTTTCCTCGATGGCTTCCTGCAGCGTCTCGCGGTTGGCGAGGCGATCCGCGGGGGTTGAGAACCGTTCATCGGCCAGCAGTTCGGGCCGGTCGATCGCCTCGCAGAAGAGCCCCCAGAACTTGGGTGTCTGGCACATGACGAACAGCCAGCCGTCGCCGGTGCGGAACAACTGGCTCGGCACGACGCTCGGATGCGACGAGCGCGTCAGCCGCTCGGTGCGCAGGCCCTCGTTCAGGTACCAGACCGCGGGATAGGAGAGCTGGTGCAGGGCCGTCTCAAAGAGTGTTACGTCGATATCGCAGCCCCGTCCCGTCTCCCGGGCCCGCAGCACCGCCGAGACCAGGCCCAGGGCCATGAGCGAGCCGGTCATGTAGTCCACCACGGACAGGCCGAAACGGGCGGGCGGTCCGCCCGGCTCGCCGGTTAGGCTCAGGTAGCCGCATTCGGCCTGCATGAGGTAGTCGTAACCGGGCCAGGATGCCCGGCTGTTGTCGCGGCCGTACGCGGACAGGTGGGCGCAGACGATGGACGGTTTCACCGGCGCCAGGTCCTCGTAACGGATCCTCAGCTTTTCCGGCTGGTCGCCGCGCAGGTTATTGGCGACCGCATCGGCATCGGCGAGCATCCGCTCGAAACGGGCACGGCCTTCCGTGGACTTGAGGTCGACGTTTACGCTCTTCTTGCCCCGGGCGAAGGACTGGTGGAACTGGCTGTCTTCGTCGCCGAGGGGGTACGGACCTACAGACCGGGAATAGTCGCCGCCGGTGGCGCCGTTCTCCACCTTGACGATGTCCGCGCCGAGTTCCGCCAGAAGCTGTGTGCCGTAGGGCCCCGCTCCGTAATGCTCGATGCTGAGCACCCGGACGCCGGTCAACGGACCGATGGCAGCCTGTTCTTTCATGGAATTGCCTTCAACCGCGTAAAGCCGGTCGCGCCGGCTCAGACCGGGTTCCGGGCGACGAACTGGCGGGCGATGATGATGCGTTGCATCTCGTTGGTACCCTCGCCGATGCACAACAGCGGCGCGTCGCGGTAGAGGCGTTCCACGGGGTATTCCTTCGAATAACCGTATCCGCCGT
>JAPOON010000279.1 GCA_026713405.1 Gammaproteobacteria bacterium | reverse complement strand
GAGGCGGGGCCGTCGGCGAAGTGCTGCGAATGGGGTGCGGGACGCGGGGGGCCCGTTTCGGCGACGTGCCGCCGAGCCGGCCGACGGACCGGGACACCGGCGAACTCTGGTCGGCCCGGAACGCCTCCGCGGACGGCAGCGCGTTCGATGTGATTCTTCGCGGCGCGCCCGTGGGCCGGGTATCCTGGAAGCTGCTCGGCGATCACAACGTGGCAAATGCCTTGAGCGCGTTGGCCGCTGCCCGGCACGCCGGGGTGACCGCTGCCGTGGCCATCGATGCACTGACTCGCTTCGCCGGCGTCAAGAGGCGCCTGGAGGTGCTTGCCGAAGTCGGCGAGGTGGTCGTTTACGATGACTTCGCCCACCACCCCACCGCGATACGAACCACGCTTCAGGGCTTGCGCAACCGGGTGGGCGACGAGGAGATTCTCGCCATCGTCGAGCCGCGCACCCATACGATGTCACTGGGCACCCTGCGCGACGAACTCATCACCTGCTGCGGGGCCGCCGACAGCGCCTTCTGGTTCCGCGGCGAGAACATCAAGTGGGACCTGGCGGAGGTGGTTTCGAACTGCGTGGTTCCCGCGCGCCTGTTCGACGACCTCGAAAGCCTCATGGGGGCGGTCGCCGAACTGCCGCGCCGGCGCCGGCATGTGGTCATCCTCTCCAACGGCGGATTCCAGGGCATTCACCGGAAACTTCCCGGGATGCTGCGGGGTGGCTGACCGATTCGTCCCGCACGGCTGCACTTCGGTGCATGGTTGATGATTGCTTTCAGGCCGTCTCCTTTTCGGCCCTCGTCAGTGGATACGGGTTAAACTGCGATCACCGCCGGGAGGCAGGCGCTGCTTTGAAAACTTCCACCTTCCTGACGATTACCCTGATCGCCGGGTCCTTCTTCGGCCTCATCGGTCTCGTCATCTACCTGGCCGCGACGGACATCGTGACCCGGCAGATGGCCATCCTGCTGGTCGTTTCGCTGCTCGGCTGTTACATCGGTTTCGGAATACTGATCGGGGTCTATCGCCTGATCAACAAACTGGATTGATTCACTAACGGGGCCGTGCCCCGGCCCAAGAGAAAACAGCGACCGGGTGGGGTATTGACTCGTTCAAGAACCTTATCCGCGAACAAGAAGTTTAGAATGCCGCTTCCTCGAAACCCATGAGCGAATCGGTATCCGCCAGCACGCTCGCCTCGAGCCCCAGGGTTTTCGGCAGCAGGCGGGCATAGAAGAAGTCCGCGGTCCGGCGCTTCGCCCGGCCGAATTCGTCATCACCCGAGACGCCCGCCATGCGCGCCCACAACCAGGCGTAGATGGTGTGACCTGCCAGATCCAGGTAATCCGTCGATACCGCTCCGGGGAGGTTGGCGTCTTGCTGTGACCCCGCGATAACGCGCTCGGTCACGGAACGCAGACGCTCAAGCGCCTGTTTCAGCGGCGCGCGATAGCGCTCAGGCACGGACGATGCCGCCATGGCATCGAGCAGCGCATAGAGGGTGCGTCCGCCATCCCGGCAGACCTTCCGGGCCACGAAATCCAGCGCCTGAATACCGTTGGTGCCCTCGTAGATCTGCGCGATGCGGGCATCCCGCACGATCTGCTCGACGCCCCATTCCCTGATGAAGCCATGGCCGCCGAACACCTGCTGCGCCATCACCGCGCACTCGAATCCCCGATCGGACAGAAAAGCCTTGGCGAGCGGCGTCAACAACTCCGACAGCGCCTGGCAGTCGCGGTCGTGCGCGTGCTTGGCCCGGTCGAGCTTCAGGCCCGCGAACACGGCAAAAGCCCGCCCGCCCTCCGTGTAGGCGCGAACGGTGAGCAGCATGCGGCGCACGGCCGGGTGCGCCAACAGCGAGTCCGCCCCGCCGTCCGGATTGGCCGGCCCCGCGGGCGCGCGGCCCTGGAGACGGTCCCGGGCATAGCGGGACGCCTGCTGATAGGCGAGTTCACCCGCGCCCAGCCCCTGCAGGCCGACGGACAGGCGTTCGTAATTCATCATCGTGAACATGCAGGCGAGCCCGCCGTTCT
>JAPOON010000278.1 GCA_026713405.1 Gammaproteobacteria bacterium | reverse complement strand
GACCTTGCCGAGGGGGTTCCTGAAATCCGTGTTCAAGAGCCCGGCCTTGTGACGCAGCATGAGGTACTCGAAGGGGTCGAAGAACGCCGCCGCCACCCGGGCAACCTCGTCGTCGTCCGGGAACATGAGGGGCAGTTCCTGCTTGTACATCAGCACGCAGGACGGCACGGGCGCCAGCAGGTCGCAGCCCGCGTCGATGGCTTCCAGGAATGCCGGCGCGTTGGTATCCTTCATGGCAGCCACCCGGTCGAGATCCCCGAGTTCCAGTTTCGGCATGCCGCAACAGCCGGCATCCTTGAGGATGGTCACGGGTATGCCGTTGTGGTTGAGCACGGCGATCATGTCCTCGACAATCTCGGGCGTGTTGTAGTCGCCGTAGCAGGTAACGTAGATGGCCACCCGGCCGGTAGTGCGATCAGACGATACGGCGTCCAACTCATCCCCGGCGCTGGTCCCCACCCGCTTCGACAGCGGCTTTGCGTTGAACACCGGCAGCGGCGCATCCGCGGCAATGCCGGCGATGCGCTCGCCCAGCCTCCGCAGCGGCTTGCTCCCCGCAGCCGCATTCGCCGTCTGAGCGATTCCGGGCGTCGACAGCGCACCGAAGACCCGGTCGGTGCTGGTAATCAGCCGGTCACGCCACTTGATGTCCCCCTGCTTGAACCGCCAGGCCTTGGCCCGAAGCATCAGGTGGGGGAAGTCGACCGCCCACTCGTGCGGCGGCAGGTACGGGCACTTGGTCTCCGCACAAAGGTCGCAAAGGAAACACTGGTCGACGACCTTCGTGTAGTCCTCCTTGGGGATGCCGTCCACCTCCAGCGTCGGCGACTCGTCCACCAGGTCGAAAAGCGTGGGAAACGCATCGCAGAGGCTGACGCAGCGCCGGCAACCGTGGCAGATATCGTATATCCGCTCCAGTTCCTTGTAGAGGTTGTCCTCGTCATAGAACCCCTCATCCTGCCAGCCGAGCGGCTGACGTTCAGGAGCTTCCAGACTGCCTTCACGCACCATGACGAATCCTCAGCCTCCGTGGAGCCTGAAACGGTAAGAAGCTTGTTCCGCGCGGGAACCCTGACTGCCAGGACTCCCGGCGGAATGCCGTCGACAACAGGCCGCGGCGGCCTTCAGTCCATCGCGTCCAGGGCTTTCTGAAAGCGGTTGGCGTGCGACCGCTCGGCCTTGGCCAGCGTCTCGAACCAGTCGGAGATCTCGTCGAACCCTTCGTCCCGGGCGGTTCTTGCCATGCCGGGATACATGTCGGTGTACTCGTGAGTCTCGCCTGCGATGGCCGCCTTCAGGTTGTCGCTGGTGGTGCCGATGGGCAGCCCGGTGGCCGGGTCGCCGACCGCTTCCAGGTATTCCAGGTGACCGTGCGCGTGGCCCGTCTCCCCTTCCGCCGTGGAGCGGAAGACCGCGGAGACGTCGTTCTCGCCTTCCACGTCCGCTTTCGCGGCGAAATAAAGGTAACGGCGATTGGCCTGGGATTCGCCGGCGAAGGCGTCCTTCAGGTTCTGTTCCGTCTGGCTGTCTTTGAGATCCATCTGGGTGCGTCCTCTTGCTGATTTCTATCGGTGATGCCAGCCGAAGTATACGAACTGTGCCCGCGAGTGGTAGTCGAAAGTTTGAATCGTCGCGATAGACGGCGTTAATCGTCCTGTGTGGAGGCACAATATTCTGTATATGGTAATCATTCTCGTTTGCGTCTGGCCGTATTGGCGGGCGGGGCGCGGTGGCGGCAGTGGCCATGCGGGTACAATGCGCGCTCCTTGATACCCCGGGAATCGTTGGTGATCCGGCGCGAACTGGGCCAGTTGTCGCGGCTGGCCCTGCCCATGATGTTGGCGCAGCTGTCGCAGATGGGCATGGGCGTGATGGACACCATCATGGCCGGCCGCGTCAGCGCCGTGGACCTCGCCGGTGTGGCGCTGGGCGGCAACCTGTTCTGGCCCTCGGTGCTGTTCGTGGTGGGCGTGCTCATGTCACTCATGCCGTCCATCTCGCAACTGCATGGGGCGGGGCGCGAACGGGAAGCCGGCGAGGTCGTGCGCCAGGCCTGGTGGATCGCCCTGGCCGGCGGTGCCGGACTGATCCTGTTCCTGCAGAACGCCGAGCGCATCTACCGGATCATCGAAGTCGACCCGCTGGCCATTCCCATCGCGGTCGCGTACCTCGATGCGCTGTCCTGGGGCATTCTGCCCATGCTGGGTTACGTGGCGCTGCGCTACCTTTGCGACGGCAATTCCTGGACGGTGCCGGCGATGGCGGTGGCGCTGTCCGGGCTGGTTCTGAAACTGCCCCTCAACCTGCTGTTCATCCACGGTGGTTTCGGCGTGCCCGCCATGGGGGGCGTGGGGTGTGGCTATGCGAGCGCCATCGTCATGACCGGCCAGTTCTTCACCATGGCCCTGATCGTGGCTTTTTCGCGCATGCGCGTCTGTGGCGTCTTTGCACGCTTCAGCGCGCCCGACGGGAGAGAGATCCGGCGGTTGATCCTGTTGGGGTTGCCCATCGGCCTGGCGATCTTCATCGAGGTCGGCATGTTTTCGCTAATCACGCTGCTGGTGGGCCGGCTGGGCGTCGAGGCCGTTGCCGCGCACCAGATCGCCAGCAGCGTGGCCGGATTGACGTTCATGGTGGGACTGGCGCTGGGGGCTGCCGCATCGGTGAGAATCGGCTACAGCGTCGGAGCGGAAGACCAGCGCGGCGCCCGCCGGAGCGGTGCGGTCGCCATCGGCGTCTCAATGTCGTTTGCGCTGCTGGCGGCATTCGCCATCTTTTTCGGGCGCTACTGGCTCGCGGGCCTGTATACGACCGATGCGATAGTGTTCGCGCTCGCCGCGGAGCTGCTGCTGTTCGTCGCGGCGTTCCAGCTGTTCGACGATGCCCAGGCGACCTGTACCGGAGCGCTGCGCGGATACAAGGACACGCGAACGCCCATGTTGATCGGAGCGGTCGCGTACTGGGTGATTGGTCTCCCGGTAGGCGTGGCATTGGGCTTCGGCCTGTTCGGATTGTCCGATCTCGGCCTGTACGGGTTCTGGACGGGATTGACCGCCGGGCTTGCCGTTGCCGCCTTTGCGCTGGTGCTCCGCTTTCGCTGGCTGTCCGGGCAGCCCGGGCGGATACGTCAACTGGCGCGTCGTTGACGCGCTAACCGGCGGCGCGGACGGTGCCCGTGCCCGGCGCCTGGTAGTGCCAGAGCCCCGTGCGCCATGTGCCCAGCACGAACAGCACCACGGAGATGGCCATGCCCGGGACCAGTGCGCTCAAGGGGTCCCAGCGCTCGATTACCTGGCCGAGCAGGATGGCGCTGACCGGCGCCGAAACCATGAAGCTGAGCAGCAACAGGGAGAGAATCTGCGCCCGCTCCTGCACCGGCGCCAGTTCCTGCACGGTGGTGCGGACCAGGGTCG
>JAPOON010000277.1 GCA_026713405.1 Gammaproteobacteria bacterium | reverse complement strand
GCCGCTTTCGCGGGCGGCAACGTGCCCAACCTCGTCACCCACCTGCCGTCGTTCGCCGTTGCCGACTACTGGCACGCCGGGCTGCTCTCCCCCTTCGACAAGGTCATCGATGCGGTGGGAGCGGGCCGTTTTTTTGCAGGCACGAACCGGGTCTACGAGATCGAGCCCGGCGTGCACGCGGCCGCCGGCATCGGCAATACCGCCGCCAACATGCTGTGGCTGCGCACCGACCTGATGGAAAAGGCGGAAATCGAGCGCCCCCCCGCCACCTGGGACGAACTCCGTGCAGCCTGCCGCCGGATGCAGGGCCGGGGGGTCTACGGCGCACAGTTTCCGTACGCCAGGAACAGCGCCACCAGCCTGGTCATCATCTGCTTCATTCACGGGGCCGGCGGGCAGATCCTGTCCCCGGAACTGGAGGTGGCCATCGAAAGCCCGGAAGCGGTCAACGCGCTGGAGTTCTACCGCTCGATGCGGGAATTCTGCCCGCCCGGCGCCACCAGCTACAGCTGGGGCGAAACCCTGGGCGCGTTGGTCAGCGGCGCCGCGGCCACGGGCCTGTACGCCGGCCGCGTACTCGTGAATGTGAACAACCGCAACCCGCGCCTGAAGGAACACGTCACCTGTGTGGAATTCCCGACGGTTTCCGCCGATGTCCCGGCCTGGACATTCAACGATTACCCGAGCGTCTTCATTCCCGCGGACGCGCCGGACCAGGAAATGACCCGGCGGTTCGCGGCCTGGCTGTACGAGGGCGAGGGGTACATCCGCCAGTTGCACGCGGCCCCGGGCCATATCCTGCCGGTGCTCAGGACCGCCGCGGAAGACGAACGCTATCTCGAGCACGAACTGGTTCGGCGCTACAGCGACGAGATCACCCTGATGTCGACGGCCGCTGCCACCGGGCACAACCTGGGCTGGGAATCCCCGGCGCACCGCATCAACGTCAGGGCCGGTGCCCTGGTCAACAGCGGCATTCTCGCGGAAATGGTGCAACGCGTCGTGCTGAACGATGAGCAACCCCGCGCCGTCCTGTCCGATACGGCAAAACGCATCGAAACGATCGTGAAGGCATAACGGAGCGATGCAACCGGTCGCGAGCACGCGCACAGTGCCCATACCCGGAATTCCCAGGGGTTCTCGCCTTCGCACGCGGACCGGGGAATCCGGCGCGACCGTCACGGCGCCGGGTATGACCAGCAGCTTAGTCGGGCCCGGAACCGGCTACTGCTGATGGCAAGTCCGGCTGCCGCTGCCACGCCGCGGAAAGCGTCCCTGGATGCCCGTTACGGTTTCCTCGGCGTATTGCTGATCGCGCCCACCGTACTCGTGTTCTGCGCCGTCATCGTCTATCCCCTGATCTCGGCCATCTACCTGGGCCTGTTCTCCATCTACACCCCGACCATGGAAGGAGAATGGGTCGGGCTCGACAACTACCGGCGGCTGCTGGCCTCCGGCGAGTTCTGGCGATCCCTGCTGAACAACGTGATCTGGACCGCGGGCACCTTGTCCCTGCAACTCATCTTCGGCATTCTGGTGGCGCTGATGCTGCACAGGAACCTGGTGTTCCGGCCCCTGGCGCGCAGCCTGGTGCTGTTCCCCTACTTCCTGTCCACCGTGGTCGCGGTGCTGGTCTGGCGCTGGCTGTTCAACGATCTCTACGGCGTGCTGAATCACCTGTTCATGTGGGCCGGCATCGTCGACATGCCGGTGGACTGGCTGGGAACCATGCCCAACGCCATGATCAGCCTGATCCTGGTGGGCGCCTGGAAATACTTCCCCTTCGTGGTGATCGCCGTGCTTGCCCGGCTGCAGAGCATTCCCGACGAACTCTACGAAGCCGCCTCCATCGACGGCGCCGGCGCCTGGGGGCGCTTCGCCGACGTGACCCTGCCCCAGCTTCGCGACGTGCTGATCGTGGTGGTGCTGCTGCGCACCATCTGGGACTTCAAGGAATTCGACCTGATCTACCTGCTGACCGGCGGCGGCCCCATCATCGGCACCCAGACGTTGCCTCTGATGGTCTACAAGGAGGCATTCGCGCTGAACCAGATGGGCGGGGCCTCCGCGGTGGCCGTACTGATGATGCTGGTGATGTTGCTGTTCATGATCCTGTACCTGAGCCGCGTGCGGGACTGACGCCATGCCTGCCGCAACCCGGAAATCCCGCCGCTTCCTGTTCAATTTCTTCGCCTGGACGGTGGTGCTGCTCATCGCCTTTCCGCTGCTGTGGATGCTGCTCACCTCCCTGAAACCCCAATCGGAGCTGTTCCTGATACCCCCGGTGCTGCTGCCCGGCGAGATCACCTTCGAGCACTACCGGCGGCTCCTGGTGGAAACGCCGTTCCTCACCTACCTGAAGAACTCCGCCTGGCTGGCCGCCGGCACCACGCTGGTGGTGATCGTGATCGCCACCCTGGGCGCCCACAGCCTGGTGCGCTTTTCCTACCCGGGCCGCGATCGCCTCGCCACGCTGGTGCTGTTCACCTACCTGCTGCCCTCGGTGGTGCTGATCATCCCCCTGTACCTGCTGATGACGGGAATCGGGCTCGCCAATACGCTCACCAGCCTGATCATCGCCTACACCACCTTCGCCCTGCCCTACGCGCTGTGGCTGCTGCGCTCGTTCATGAAGGCGATTCCCGAGGACCTGGAGAGCCCCGCCCTGGTGGACGGGGCCACCCGCATGCAGGCATT
>JAPOON010000276.1 GCA_026713405.1 Gammaproteobacteria bacterium | reverse complement strand
CGGCGTTTGCCAGGCAGCACCGCGACGAGATTTTCCTGATCTCCAAGGCACACGTGGGCGTCGACGCGGACGAGGAAGTCACCACCGCGGTGGCCAGGCGTGCCGCAGCTACCTGGACAGCCTACATGGACGGCAGCTTGAAGGAACTCGACACCGACCACATCGACGCCTACTACCAGATGGCGGCCAACAACCCCGGCATTGTCCGCGCCGACGAGATGCAGCGGGCGTTCGAGGAGGCGAAAACCGCCGGCAAGGTGAGCTGGCTGGGCCTGTCCACCCACGAGAACGCCCAGGAATGCCTGGAGGCCGCAATCGAGGCCGGTTGCTACGACCTGGCGATGATCGCCATCACCCCCGCCGGCTGGTTCGACTGGAACTCGGGGAAGATACTCTCGCGCAGGGGCGACATGGTGCACCTGCAGCCGCTCCTGGACCGCGCCCGAGAGGCCGGAATCGGGCTGGTCGGAATGAAGGCGGGGCGCCTGCTCGCCGGACGCCGCTGGGGCTTCGGGGCCGACCGCACCCTCTACGACCGATTCTACGACCCGGCCTTCCTCGAGGCCGACCTGTCAGCCTTTCAGCGCAGCTACGCCTATGTGCTGGAACACGGCCTGGACGTCGTCAACGCAGACATCCAGGACTACACGGTGCTCAAGGAGAACTTCGTCGCCGCGGCAACCTCGCAGGAGTACTTCGCATAAGCCGGAGTTCGTGGGTTACAGCCGCTCGCAACATCGCTAAGCGGGAGTCGCCGCCATGGCATCGCGGATGTCCGCGCCATTGGCCCAGGTGGCATGCGTGCCGCTTGAAATGCGGTGCGGCAGCATGATGCGGCACACCGGGCCTGCCTCCATGTCGTTCGCCTCGTAAAGCACGCACTCCGAGCGGTCGTCGTTCATGTCGGTGACGAACGTGACCAGGTAGCCATCGTCCTCAGCCGTCGCCCCGACCCGGGGCGCGATCCCGGCCTCGCTGCCGTAGCGCCCTTCGCCGAGGTCGACGGAACAGGAGTTTCCAGTGGCCAGATCGTGCCTGGTGAATCCCGTGAAAAGGAACCAGCCGGGCTTGCTGACCGCGCTGTAGGCATAACGGTACCTGCGGCCGCCACGCCGTTGATTGATCGTGCCGAATTCCAGCGTCCGGTCGTCGAGGCGTTCTTCCCGGGTCGCCCCCGTGCGCAGGTTGAAGCGCCAGCGGTGCAGGCGCGGCGCCATCAGTTCCATGTCCAGGTACGCCATCATGCGCTCGTAGCCGGGCGGTGCCGTCGGGTGGCTGGGGGGCTCCGGCTGCTCCTGAAAATAGCCGTCCAGAACCACTTCGTCGCCCTCTTCGAAGGCATTCACCCAATGCAGAACATAGGTGGGCTCCGCCTCGAACCACCGGACCTCGTCCGGCCGCCCGAGGCGCGGGACGATGCCGAAACGGCTGGGGACGTCCCAGTGCATGCGTACCACGTGGTGACCGCGCGTCAGACGCTCGGCATCCCAGAACAGCGGCAGATCGTTGACGATGGCGTAGTTTTCGGTAAACGCCATGTCGTGTGGCAGGCGCGGCCCGGGGAGCGGTATCGGCATGTAGTGCTTGAGCCGGTTATCGGCGCCGACCACGCCGTAGTGCATGTGGGGCGGGTGCTTGGAGTAGTTGAAGAAAAGCAACTCGCCGGTGTGTTCGTCCAGCTTCGCATGCGCCGATATCCCGTCTTCGGGCACCCATTGCGCAGTGCCGAGGTCCTCCAGCGTATAGGGGTCGAGGTGGTAACCCTCGCCGCATTGATAGAACATCGACAGCGCCTTTCCGGCGTGCACGATGATGTCCGTTGAGGATGCGTCCTTCAGCGCCCCCTGCGCGCCCCATCCGGGCCGTTCGGACCTGGAAGGGTGTTCCATCAGGCCCGCCCAGAGCGAACGGCCCGCCTCCTGCTCCTCGCGAAAACCCCGGGTGCGCACGAAGCGATTGCGGTACTCCGCCTTGCCGTCCGCAAAGCTCATCATGTGGATCATGCCGTCCCCGTCGAAGGGGTGGTAACGCCCGATGGGTTCGTGGACCGGGTTTTCCGTATTGCGCAGGTAGACCCCGTCGATGTCCGCCGGAATCTCGCCGATGACCTCCATGCCGGTCGCGTTGTACTCGTCGTAGTTCGGTGTCCAGGCGCCGTTCAGGTAGGGATGATCCCCGCGCGCCAGGTTGGACTTGATTCGGCTTACGCGTGCAACCGCCATGTCGTTTCCTCTTGCAACTGCCGCACAACGGCATGACGGTAATATGCGGACCGCCTGTGGCAAAGTCCACAACTGCTCACGTTTCAGTCCGTCCGCCCCGAAGGCGTAGCCGCAGAAGTCGCGGCGACCAGTTCGTGCCGCAGCACCTTCTCCAACGCGTTGCGCGGCAGTTCCGGGAACTCATGCAGCAACTCCGGCAGCTTGAATACGGCGACGCCTTTCTCCTTGAGAAAGCTCACGATGTCGTCGAGCACGACCCGGTGACCAGGCTTCACCACCACGGCCACGGCGATGCGCTCGCCGAGTACCGGGTCGGGCGCGCCGAATACAGCGGCATCGGCCAGGTCGGGGTGGCCGGCAAGCAGCGTGTCGAGTTCGGCGGGCGAGATGTTCATGCCGCCGCGTACGATGATGTCCTTGCGGCGCCCGACGAAGCGGTAGTAGCGTGGGTCGTCGGCTGGCCCGGCGATTTCAAAGAGGTCGCCGCTGCGAAAGTAGCCGTCCTGCGTAAACACCTCGGCATTCGCCTGCGGGGCGTTCCAGTAGCCGTCAAACACGGTCGGTCCCTTGAACAGGAGTTCGCCGGGAACCCCCGGTTCTTCGATTTGCGCCCCGGTGTCCGGATCGATCAGCCGGGTTGAAATCGTCGCCGCCGCCCCGTTGCTCCACTCGTACCCGGCCACGCCGAAACGCGGGAACAACTCGCCGCGCAGGGCCGGGTCCGGCACGTCCCGGGGCCCGGAGGCGAGGCACATGCCTTCGTTCGACCCGAAGTTGTTGAGGATGGCGATGCCGTGCTTTTCCTCGTAGCCGCGGACCATCCAGGGCGCAAGCGGCGCACTGCCGCTGCCGATCGCGCGCAGGTGCTCAAGGTCGATGCCGGCAAGCAAGCCCTCCTCCCGCAACAGCATGTTGAGCAGCGCCGGCGGCGCAATCGTGTAGTTGATCTTCTCGTCCTGGAGTTGCCCCAGAAACACCTCCAGGTCCAGGGGGTGGTGCAGCACCAGGGTTGCCCGATACTTGAGCCAGTTGAAAAAGAAACCCCCGAGGCCGCCCATGTTGACCATGGGGAACGGGTTCAAAAGCGCATCGCCATCGCGCAATTCGGCCAGGTCGCCGCTTGCCCGGCTGATCGCCAGCCAGTGGTTGGTGCTGCGCGGAACGCCCTTGGGGGTGCCGGTTGTGCCGGAGGTCCAGCAGATTGTGAAGATGTCGTTGGCGTCGGGTTCAAACGCCCGCCGGTAATCGCGCCAGGCTTCGCGCTCCGCCACGCTCGGCGAATAGCCGTCGAGGTCTATGGCATCTGCGGCAGAGGGCGAAGCGACGCTGTAATGCAGGCAGCCGGCGAACGCTTCGACGTGCTCGGCGAGCAGGTCACGGCCCTTGCAGGCACCGAGCGAAATGAAGGCGCGCGCCGACAGTTCCGACTGTATCCCGGTCAGTTCGTGGCGCCCGTACTGTACGGGCACCGGGCTGACCACCGCCCCGAGCCGCCCCAGCGCCAGATAGGCCAGCGCCAGTTCGGCAATGTTGGGCAACTGCACCACGACGATGTCGTCGGCGCGCAGACCGGTCGCGTGCAGCGCGGTAGCGAGCGACTCGATGCGGGCTTCGAGTTGGGCATAAGTCAGGCGCAGGGTATCGCCCCCGGCTATGGCGGGCCTGTTTGGTGGGTCGATGAGCGCCAGGCGTTGGGGACACTCGAGCACCGCATCCCGCAACAGGGAATCGGTCGTGCCACTGCCCCACCATCCTCGCCCGGTGTATTCGTCGATCAGGTTTTGCGGCGTCGTTTGCAATGCGTTCTCTGGGCTGCGGAGTGGGCTATGCGCATCAAGCACTGTTATGGGGTCCGATCTGATTGTGACCCCCGTCAAGGTAAGTTACGCTCACAGCGCCAGATCGGTCAACGTGAGAGGGTGCCGATCGGCAAATCGGAGGAAGAGATACGTGAAATTTCAAGTTGCCCACCGCTTGCGGCGGTTGATGGCGGCATCGTTGTCGGGCATGGCGATGCTCTTTGGATTTACAGTCGCCCAGGCGCAGGTGCTCGAAGAGATTGTCGTCACCGCACAGAAACGTGAAGTGGGGTTGCAGACGGCCCCGGTCGCCATCAGCGCGCTGACCGGAGAAGCCCTCGCCAAAAGGCGCATTTTCTCGGTGGACGACCTGGCCGCATCGGTTGCGTCCCTGGGGCTGACCGGCGGCAATTCCCCGGTCGACCTTGAACTGAACATCCGCGGAATCACCAACACCAGGCTCGATTCGCCCTCCGGCGAGGCGGCGGTCGGCACCTTCGTCGACGAGATCTACATCGGCCGCAACGGCGGCATGAACACGGATTTCTACGATATCGAGCGCATCGAGGTGATCCGTGGCCCGCAGGGCGTGCTGCTCGGCAAGAGCGTTGTCGGGGGCGCGCTGAACATCGTTACCGCCAGGCCGGAATTCGAAAACTCCGGGTCGGTTACGGTCGGCGTGGGCAACTACGACTCCCGCCTGATTTCCGGCTACGTCACCGGCGGCTTCAACGAGGCATGGGCCGGGCGGCTGTCGGTCCAGAGCCGCCAGCACGACGGCTATGCGAAAGACGTCCTGCACGACCGGCGCCTCGACGACCTGGAATCGATCCAGCTCCGCGCGCAGTTGCTCTACCAGCCCGACGCCGGTGGCTGGAGCGGGCGCCTGGTGGTCGACTACAACGAGGACAAGTCAAACGGCATCAACGTCGTGGCGGTTTCCGACGGCCAGACCGGCGGCTTTCGCCCCCGTCCCTGGAGCCGGATGCGCGCCTTTCTCGGTTTGACCGACCCCTACGAGAGCGTGCCGGAGGCGACGCTTTACGCGGGCTCCCCCATTCCCGTCGATCAATATCTCGACCGCGAGTCCACCGGGGTGATGCTGAATGTCGAAAAGGAATTCGACGGCTTCGCTTTCACCTCCATCACCAGCTATCGCGATGCCCGGGCCGACAATCATTACGACCAGACCGGCGGCGGCCCCGACATCTTTGACCCCCCGCAGGTTTTTGGTGTTACTTTCGCGGACTTCCTTGCATTCGATCCCCTCGCCGCCACGTTTTTCTTCTCCGAGCCGGTGAACGAGGAGGCGGACATCAGCGCCTTCAGCCAGGAATTCCGCCTGGCGTCCACCGACGAGGCGCGCCTAGACTGGATACTAGGCGTCTATTTCAAGCGCGACGAGATCGACAAGGTCGACCGGTTTGTCGGCGAGAACATCTCCGGCGCGCTGGCCGTGCTGAGCGGCGAGAGCCACTGGTACAACAACGGGGAAATCACCAACTTCGCGGCGTTCGGCCAGGTCGGCTGGCAACTCGCCGAGACCTTCAAGGTGAAAGTCGGCTTACGCTGGACAAGCGACAAGAAGGAGGGCGACATCCGTGGCGTTCAGGTGCTCACGGGCGACCGCTTCAATCCCGACGATACGGTACCGTTGACTCCGCTTCAGGGGCCCTATGAAAACGACTACGGCGCCACCTGGAAAAAGGCAACGCCCCAGGCAACGCTGGAATACACCCCGAACGAGGATCTGTTCCTCTACGCCACGGTCTCCACCGGCTTCAAGGGCGGCTATTTTCAGGACACGCCCAATTCAGCATTCGCCGCGGCCTACCCGACGCGGCCCGAGGAAGTCACCAACTTCGAGCTTGGCCTGAAAAGCGAGTTCGCCGGCGGGCGCGTGCGCCTGAACGCCGCCGGCTTCTTCATGGATTACACCGACCTGCAGGTCGAACAGACCAACCAGGACTGCCTGTGCAACCTGACCGAAAACGCCGCGGATGCCGAAATCCTGGGCGTTGAAGCCGAGTTGACCATTGCCGCCAGCGACAGGCTGCTGATCAACCTGTCCGGAACGCTGCTCGATACCGAGTACGTCGACTTTCTCGAAGCCAGTGGAGTCGACAGTTCCGGCAACTCCCTGCAGAGAACGCCCGAGTCGCAGTTCAGCATCAGTGTTGACTACACGATGACCGTCGGCCAGTGGGGCGACGCGCTGAACCTGTATCTCGGCTACAACTGGCAGGAAAAACTGCCCTGGCAACCGGCAAACCTCAATACCGAGGACTCCTACGGCCTGTTGAACGGGCGCGTCACCCTGGCCCCGGAAGGCGCCTCCTGGGCGGTATCGGTGTGGGGCAAGAACATTACGGATGAGCTGTACAGAACCAACATCATCCCCTTCTTCGGAGAAGAAGTGAGCCGTTACGGGCCACCGGCCACCTATGGCCTTGAAGTTCGGTACGCCTTTGACTAGCGAACGCCCGGATTAGCCAGACCGGTCTCAGTCAGACCTGTCTGGCAGCCAACCTGGCACGCGGACATCGGCTCAGGCTTCCCCCGACAGGCTCTCGCCGAGTACGTTTTCGCCGCCGTCATCCAGAACCGGCGGCCGCTGCCAATAGTTGTACTGCGGTGTCCACTCTTCCGGCCCCATGCCCGCCAGGGCAAGCAGATTCCACAGGGAACAGTAGAGATCGCCGGGGCCAAACACGCAGGTGTTGAATCGCAGAATCTTGTCTCCCTGGCGCTTGTACACCGCGGCGCCAGGGTAATTCTCGTGTCCGTCAAGGACAGTCTGCTCCCGCATGTAGGCGCCGCCGCCATGCGACGCCAGGCGGAAACGCCATCCTCGCGAATTGGCGAATCGGCGCTGCAATTCGGGAGGATCCTTTGAGAGCAGCACCACCGACATGGCCGACTCCAGGTGCGGCAGGAAGCCGTTGAACCCATCGGCCCACAGCGTGCAATAGCGACACCCCTGGCCCATGTTGTGAATGGCCAGCAGGGTATCCTTGCCAGCGAACAACTCGGAGAGGCTCACCTCGCCCTCCGAGGTGGCGAATCTGTAGTCGCCAACCTTTTCGCCCTGACTCTGCTTTAAAAGCCCTCCCAGTTCCCCGACCAATTGGAAGATCTGCTGCTGAAGTTCAGTGATTCGCTCTGCGGACATTCTCTGGTTACCTTCCCGGTGAATGGGTGAAGCGCTGCATTCTGACGGCACCCGCGTTGAAATACACTTCCAGGCCGTGAGCGCGCCGATCCCTTCGAGAGAGTCCCCGTCGAATGCGGTCAGGACGAGCGGATGCGGGGTTGTTTCCGCGATCAGATCGAGTCCCCAATTCGATTCGTTGCGGCCGCCGCCCGGATCAAGGTACGCTCTTCAGGAAGCGCGCATCGCTTCCGATCGCGTCGATCCGAAACAACCAGCAAACCCGGCACCAACATGTTGCAAGAAGTCGAATCATGCCGTCGGCCGCTCGAAAGGCCGGGCCGATGACCCTCCAGGCCCGCGATGCCGCCATCGTCGGCATTCACGAATACCCGTCCCGGGACGTCGAGGGCGAGGTGAGCCCGTTACAGATCAAGGCCGCCAGCGCCGCCAGCGCCCTGCAGGACGCGGGGCTTTCCTGGGGTGACGTCGATGCCATCTACGATGCCGGCGAAGGCGGCGGCATGGCCGGGCTGAACATTGCCGAGTACTTCGGGCTCAAGCCCCGGGTGATCGACACCACCGGCGTCGGCGGCTCTTCCTACGAGTACCACGCGGCCCATGCGAAGCGCGACATCGCCCAGGGGCGGGCCCGGGTCGCCCTCCTCTCCTACGGATCCACGGCGCACAGCAACATGCGGCGCATCGGCGTCGGCGGCAGGGGCATGGGCGCCGCCCATCCCGCAGACAACATGGACCCGTTCGCCGGCACGACCCTGGTGGCCAACTACGCCATGGTGGCGCATCGCCACATGCACGACGACGGCACCACCAGCGAGCAATTGGCCGAGATCGGGGTGGCCACCCGCTACCACGCCATGCGCAACCCCGAAGCCGTCAAGGCCATGGAAGATCTGGAGTTCCTCAACATTCGGGAGACGACCGTGGCAGATGTCGTCAATTCCCGCATGATCGCCGATCCGCTGCACCTGCTGGACTGCTGCATGATCTCCGACGGCGGCGGCGCGGTGGTAATCGCCGCACCCGAGGTGGCCCGAAATTGCAGGAAGGCGCCGGTCTGGCTGCTGGGCGCCGGGGAGGCGACGGGTTTCCCCGAGAACGGCGGCGATATCACCACCACGGCAGCGGCCCAGTCCGGTCCGGACGCATTCGGGGAAGCCGGCGTCGCCCCCGGAGAAATCGACGTGGCGATGATTTACGACTCCTTCAGCATCACCGTGCTCGCCATACTGGAAGACCTGGGCTTCTGCCCGAAAGGCGAAGGCGGGCGCTGGGTCGCGGGCGGCCGCCTGCGCTTCGACCGCCCGGCCGACGGCCCCGCACTGAACACCGACGGCGGCGGGCTTTCATCGAATCATCCGGGCATGCGCGGCATCTTCCTGCTCATCGAGGCGGCACGACAGTTGCGGGGGGAATCCTCCTCGCAGGTGGACGGAGCGAAACTCGCCGTCGCACACGGCAACGGCGGCATACTCGGCAGCCGCCACTGCGCCGGCACCCTGATTCTCGGGAGGGACTGACCGTGAGCGACCCCAGACGTCCATTGCCCAACCTCCACGATCCGGACACGCGTCCGTTCTGGCTGGCGACCCGCGACAAAGTTATCAAATACCAGCAGTGCGACGCCTGCGGGACAGTTGTGTTTTATCCCAGGGGACACTGCACCGGATGCCTCGACAGCAAGCTCGCGTGGATGGAGTCGGCCGGCAAAGGCACCGTTTATACCTATAGCGTCGTGCGCCAGAGCTATCACCCGTTCTTCAGGGGGCTCGTCCCCTACGCCGTCGCGTGGATCGATCTCGACGAAGGGCTGCGGCTCATCTCCAACATCGTCGGCGTCGATGACCCGCTGCGCGACCTCAGCATCGGCATGCGCGTCCGCGTCCGTTGGGAGGAGCACGACGAGCTCTCCATCCCGTTGTTCGAGCCGGCGTAGGCTGACAGGTACCGCCCATCCACCGATGCGCTGACGCAGCAACTCGCCCGTAGCGTGAGTTCAGCCAGCGCACAGGTCATCGCCGCATTGACGGCGCTGCCTCATTGCTTGAGCGCTTCGAGCCTGGACGGCCTTCAGGGCCGGGGTATCGGGTTCATGCGCATCGGCACGTCGTAGCCGCGCTGCACCGCGGGCCGCTCGGCGATGTCGAGGTACCAGCGCTTAAGGTTTGGATAGTCGCCCCAGTCGATGCCCTGCCACTCGTAGCGCGATATCCAGGGCCAGGTGGCCATATCGGCTATCGAATAGGCGCCAGACAGGCAGCCCCGTCTGGCGACGCGCCTGTCCAATACCGTGTACAGACGCTTCGCCTCGGCCGCGCAGTGTTCTTCCGCGAAAGGGGCGTTGCCGGGGTGGTAGTGCAGGTAGTGATGCGCCTCGCCGAGCATGGGGGCGACACCGCTCGTCTGCAGCATCAGCCACTCGACGGTTTCCCAACGGTCGTCGCCCCGGAAGCGGTGATGGCGCTCTGCGAGCCAGAGCAGGATGGCAGCGGATTCCATCAGGGTGCGCCCCGATTCCCGGTCGACGATGGCCGGAATCTTGTTGTTCGGGCCGATCCTCAGAAATTCCGGCTCGAACTGTTCGCCTTTGCCGACATTCACCGGATGTACGTCGTAGTCGCAGCCGAACTCTTCCAGGGCGATGGACGCCACGCGGCCGTTGGCCGTGTGCCAGGTGTAAAGATCGATCATTGCGGCGTGTTCCCTCGTCCGCCGAGTGGCGGAACAGGCAGTGTAAACAGGCTACAACCCGGTGTCCTGCCTGGCTGATTTCCTGTGTTTCAGCGGGCCGCGCGGGCCGCGATGAGGGCCGCATCCTCGAGCCAATCGCGCAGGTATCTGTCGTACCCTCGATCGACATAAAGTTCGAATTCGTCCGTCCCCGTGGCCACGATGACCGTGGCAACCTGCGCAAAACGCGTCGGGCGACAGCCGCCCTGCGGAAAGCTCGCCCCCCGGAAGTCCAGCCCGGCGCCTGACGCCAGCACATCGCGCACTTCCCCGCCCGCCAGGCGTAAAACCGTGAATGCCGCCGACAGATCGACCGCGTTGTGGAGCAGGCCGCCAAGCCCCGTTTCGCACCGTTCGATCAATGCAGACGCGGTTTGCTGCGGGCTCGCCAGCAACCAGTGATCGGGGCCGAGCCAGAGGCTTTGCGGATCCTCGCCGGCGGTGCGCAACGGCGGGGCCAGATGCAGGCGCCGGGCGGCATTACTCGCGGCCTGCCGCGAAACCCGGAGCGAGACCAGCGCGCGCTCGGGCGCCCTTTCGATACGGATGTCGACCGGGTCAGGCACGCATGCGCTCGCCGGAGGGGTCGTAGAAGCAGGGAGCGACGATGCGCACCGGCAGTTCCCGGCCGTTGTCGTAGACGAGCACCTCTTCGCCCTTGCGGCTGAAACCGCCCTCGATGAGCCCGAT
>JAPOON010000275.1 GCA_026713405.1 Gammaproteobacteria bacterium | reverse complement strand
AGTCACCGATTCCACGGCATCGAGCACGATGGGTATCCGCCCCGCGTATTCCGTATCCAACAGCAGTCGGCCCCCCGAGATGCTGTCGACTTCGCCGGTCAGTCGATCGCCGTTTTTGAGGACGACAGTACCGCCCTGGGCGCTCACGCTGGCGAGAAGCAACAGCACCAGAACAAGAAATCCGCTGCCGGATGACGCCGGCGACACACTGATGAACACAGAAGCTCTCCTAAATCGATCGCGACTGCGGAACCGGCCCGACAATCGAATCGGATGCGACATTGCTTGCGGCAATTCCTGCCGAAGCCATCACCGGCTCAACCCGCCGGCGCTGCCGCTCATCCGGACGTGACGGTCAGAATTCCCGCGAGTCTGCGCGCTGCAACATAGCTCTTCCGACCCAGTGGCGCGCGAAATGTTCCGCTGTCCGGCCGCTGCGCACGCCCCGCCCCAGCGCCCAACTGAGCGATTCCTTCTCGAGTTCGTCGTTCCAGGCGCACGGAAGGGCATTGCGGCGGGCGAGCGTCTCCACCCAGTGGCGGGCCACCACGAGGTACTCGGACTGCTTGAAGGGATAGAACGACAGGCACAGCCCGAACCGGTCGGACAGCGAGATCTTTTCCTCCACCGCTTCCGACTGGTGCAGTTCGCCATCGACGACAGCGGCACCGGTGTTCTCCGACATGTATTCGGGCAACAGGTGACGGCGGTTGGAAGTGGCGTAGACCAGGGTGTTGCCGGACGACCTGAAAATCGAACCCTCCAGGGCGCTCTTGAGGGTCTTGTAGTGGTCGTCGTCATCCCCGAACGACAGATCGTCACAGAACAGCAGGAATCGATACGGTTGTTCGCGCAGCTTGCGGACGATGTCGGGCAGCATCGCGAGATGGGTCTTGTTCACCTCCACCAACCGCAAACCTTCATCCGCGTACCTGTTCAGAAGACCGTGCACCAGGGATGACTTGCCGGTACCGCGGGCACCCCAAAGCAGCACGTTGTTGGCCGGAAATCCGGACAGGAACTGACGGGTGTTGTCCTCCAGCAGCGCTTTCTGCCGGTCGATCTGCAGCAGGTCGTCGAGGCCGATGTCGTCGCGCTCCGGGTGGGCGACAAAGCCCTTGACCGGGTCGTCGCCGCGCCACACGGCCGCCTGTTCGACACGCCAGTCGATATCCTTCGCCTCCGGCACGATGCGCAGCAGGCGGGTGGCAAGGGTATGGGCGATGTCGAGCAGCGCTTTCCGGGAGTCGTTCACAGCCTTTCCGCTTAGATGGCCGGTTAAGAGCCCGCGCGCACCGGGCTGCAGTGGGCGCGTATTCTAACCCGCATGCGGCGAGAGGAGCGGGGTTGGCGGTTACCGGTCGCGGGCCCGTAACGTCACGACGTTGTCGGCGATGCGCTCATAGACCCGGCGCGGCAGCCCCGGGCCGTCGACACCGACCTTTCCCGGGCTGAAGTAGCGCAACTCGTAGCGCCGCTGGCCTGCCGCCTTGTCGGATATCAGCAGCAGGTCGTCGCCTTCGAGCAGCCAGCGCCCCGCTTCTTCCCGGGCGCCGTCCTTGAGCCGGTAGCGGCCGCCGTTCAACTTTCCTTCCAGCGCCAGTTCTCCTTCTTCGCAACGCCAGCGGCCCGGCAGATTCAGCTTCGTCAGCCACACCAGGCGATTGCGGCGAGCGCCGCGAATCCAGATCACGGCGAGCGCGATCACCACAACTACGATCAGCAATGAAGCCATGCATCACCCCTCAACGCAGCCACTCCCGCTGCACGCCCACAAGCTCGGCATCCACCGAGAACTGCACGGTGCGTTCCACCTCGGCGAGAATTTGTTCCACCACCACCGCATCCGCCGCGGCTGCGATTATCGACCACTCGGAACGCTGGTGTGAATCCTGGTGCCCGCTCTCGCAAACCGCCACGTTGACAGACCGCCCCACCCGGTCGCGCAGGCCCTTGAGGCGACGGCGCTTCTCCTTCAACGACCGGCAGCCGTTGAAATAGAGTTCAAGTTGCAGCAGGCAGGATCTCAGCATAGGACGCAGGAGCCGGACTTGCCGTCCTCGAAGCGGCGATGGCCGCAGAAACCGATCGGCCTTTCCGAACGGCCGGTGCAGGCAGTGGCAAAATAGCCCGACCCCGTCTCATCGAAGAACAACTGGCTGCCCGCCACGATCTCGGCCACGCGTTCGATGGAAATGATCCGGTTACCCACAGATAGCGCCGCGCAGTTTGCCATAGCACCCCGCATAAGCGAACATTCCGGCCATCGGTCGGGGAACGCAGGGACCGGAGCGCCTGTCTAAGGTTTCATCCTGGTACAAACGTGAATAACCACATCATGAAACGATCGATCGCCCTCTGCATCCTGGTCCCCGGCCTGCTGAGCGCCTGCGCCACCCAGCCCGAAACCGCCCAGGAAGAGGAGCAACCCCCGACCGTCGAGGAAATACTGGCAAGCGCTCCGCAACCGGAGGATTACTCCGACCCCGTCACCTGCCTGAACCGGTTCGCATATCAGGATGTCGACGTGATCACGAAAGAGCTGCTGGTGTTTCATGGCCGCCGCGGCAAGGCCTGGTTGAACCGGTTGCGCAATGCCTGCGTCGGGCTGCGCCGGGACGACACCCTGGCATTCGACATGCGCGACAACCGCCTGTGCGACCTCGACAGCTTCAGCAGCGTCGACACCTTCGGCGGGCCGCTCGAGCGCACCAGCGCCCGGTGCAGCCTGGGCAAGTTCGAGCCCATTTCCCCCGAACAGGCCGAACTGCTCAAGGAAGGGCTGTCGCCATAGACGGTTACCCCGCCCCCGGCGCGGCAAATTCAGCTACGACAGCCTGATGGTCATGTTCGGGCCGCCGGCCGGCGCCTCGTCGAACCAGCGGGCCGTTACCGTCTTGGTCTCGGTATAGAACTTCACCGCCTGCTTGCCGTAAGCGTGCTGGTCGCCGAAGAACGACCGCCTCCAGCCCGTAAAGCTGAAGAAGGGTAGCGGTACCGGTATGGGAATGTTGATGCCCACCTGCCCGACATCGATCTCATGCTGGAACTTGCGGGCAGCGCCGCCGGATGAGGTGAATATCGAGGTGCCGTTGCCATAGGGGTTGGCATTGATCAGGCCGATGGCGTCGTCGAGGTCTCCGGCCTCGGCACAGAGCAGTACCGGCCCGAAGATTTCCTCTTTGTAGATCGACATGTCGGTCGAGACGTTGCTGAACAGCGTCGGGCCCACCCAGTTTCCGTCCGGATAGCCGTCTACCGTGCAATCGGAGCCGTCGAGCAGGCAATCTGCGCCCTCTTGCTTGCCCGCGGCGATGAACCCCAGAATCCGATCCCTGGCCTGGGGCGTGATCTGGGGACCATAGGCAGAGGACTCCTGGTCCCAGGGCCCCGGCTCCAGTTTCGCCATGGCTTCGCGAACCTCCGGAATCCATTCCGAGGCCTCGCCCACGAATACCGCGACGCTGATCGCCATGCAACGCTGGCCGGCAGCGCCGCAAGCCGAGCCCACCAGGTTGTTGATGACCTGGTCCTTGTTCGCATCGGGCATCACCACCATGTGGTTCTTGGCGCCGGCCATGGCCTGCACACGTTTCAGGTGATGGGTTCCGGTCCGATAGACATGCTGGGCAACGGGCACCGAACCGACGAATGAAATCGCCTGGATGTCCGGGTGGGTGAGCAGCGCATCCACCTGTTCCTTGCCGCCGTGTATCACCTGCAGCACGCCTTCCGGGGCACCGGCATCAACCAATAGTTCGGTCAGGCGGTTGGGCGTCATCGGATCCTGTTCCGAGGGCTTCAGCACGAAGGTATTCCCGCAGGCGATGGCCATGGGAAACATCCACAGCGGGATCATCGCCGGGAAGTTGAACGGCGTGATGCCGGCACAGACGCCGAGGGGCTGCGTGTAGCTGTAGCTGTCGATGCGGCCCGCAACGTTCTCGACTGTCTCGCCCATCATGAGGCTCGCGATGTTGCAGGCGTGTTCCACCACCTCGATGCCCCGCCATACGTCGCCCTGGGCATCGGCGAAGGTCTTGCCGGTTTCCCGGCTGAGTATGCGGGCGATGTCGTTCTGGTGTTTCTTGAGCAGGTCCTGGTAGCGCAGCATCAAACGGGCGCGCTCAGGGGTGGGCACCTCACGCCAGGCCGCGAAAGTCTCTTTCGCGTTGGCAACGGCCCGGTCGATCTCCTGTGGCGTGGCGAACGGCAAGTCCACCAGCACCTCCTGGGTGGCCGGATTGGTCACCGGCAGGGTTTCGTTGCTTTCGCTGTCGATGAATTGTCCGCCTATGAACAGCGGCAGCCGTTCCGCCATCGATTTGTCCTCCGAATGCGTTTGGTGAAAAGCGCGCCAGCGTGAACGACTCAGAGGGAGAAATCAACAAAACTGCCGCCATCGCAGTCTCGGCACACAGCCCGCACCAACTCGAAATAGCGGCCGGCGGATCGTACTGACACAGACTGCCACACGGGCGCCGGATCGGGGACGGCAGACGCACAACGCCTATTGGCTGTAGTTGTCACCACCTGGCAGCGAGAGGTTCGTCAGATTGCCGGTCTTGCTGTCGAGCAGGTTGACAACATGGATTTCGCCATCGGCTTCGATGAACAGCCGCCACTTGCCTTCACCGTCACCCAATCGACCAGTGAGATTTGGGTCTCCTTCTTCGAGCTGCGGAGCATTCAGGGTGCGTACGGACCCCGGGAGCAACCTGAGTTCGACCGAGGTTACGCCCTGCTCCCCGTCATCGTCATATCCGTTGATGATTACATTCACGGAGTCTTCCAGATCGGGATTGATCAAGCGGAGCATGCTGCGCTGGTTGGTATTGCTGGCCGGATTGAACACGGGGACATGGTGTGCGCCCGTGCGGTCTTCGACGATGACAAGATCGTGCATCGCCGTCAGGAATCCATCCTCGGTGCGAATGTACGCCGCCACTTCGATGTCGAGGTCCGATTCGAACTCCAGGCGCCAGTCTCCTGTGCCCGGCCCGGTACCCCGGGAGAGCCCCTTTGCCCGGTTGCCATTCTCCAGGTCTTCCGAGTTGAACGCCTGGGTTTCGAACCTGCCGATGGACAGCGTCACCGATCGCGCCTGCTCGCCCGAGTCGTCGGTGGCCGTGACCCGCACCTCCCCGGAGCGCCCGGAACGATTGAAGACCCGGACAAATCCCTGCCGTCCGTGGGTGTCCAGGGCCGAATCCGAGAGGAATAACGGCACAAGCACCGTGTTCGCGGCATCCTCAGCCACAAAGTCCACATGTAACCGATATGCGCCCACGGCCGCATGATCGAATCCCGTAACCTTGACGTAGTAGGTTCCTGGCTCTACGTCCGCTTCGATCCTGAAATTGGTTTGGCTGCCTCCGTCATCGTCGTAGTCAACGATGCTGCCGTCTTCCCGCTTCAAGCGGCCGAACGTGTCCAGTGAGCCCGTCGTGTACACGGTCAGGGTACCGGGCTCCACGACATCGACGCGGAATACATCTGCATCTGCCCCGTCATCGATACGGCCGGCCGTCTCCGACCCGGTGAGCACGCCTGTTGCTTCGTCCTCCGAGCCACCGTGGTCATCGGCGGGCGGCGGGTCGGTAGGTACCAGATGAACCCCGGCGTGATTGGCGAAAAACCGATCCAACTGGCCATAACTGTCTCTTGTACAGTCATCTTCCGGTCCCCCGGTCAGCATGCCGATCAGCACATCGTCGCCGTCGTCGCCTGACGTGAACAGACCCCCGCCGCTGCTGCCAGGGCGAGTATTGCCTTCCGTCCAGACCACCTCGATGGTGTCGACCACATCCTCCTCCAGGAGCGATCGGCCAGTCTTTTCGATGCTCCCGCCGGACCACTCCCTGCCGGCT
>JAPOON010000274.1 GCA_026713405.1 Gammaproteobacteria bacterium | reverse complement strand
CTAACCGGCGGCGCGGACGGTGCCCGTGCCCGGCGCCTGGTAGTGCCAGAGCCCCGTGCACCATGTGCCCAGCACGAACAGCACCACGGAGATGGCCATGCCCGGGACCAGTGCGCTCAAGGGGTCCCAGTGCTCGATTACCTGGCCGAGCAGGATGGCGCTGACCGGCGCCGAAACCATGAAACTGAGCAGCAACAGGGAGAGAATCTGCGCCCGCTCCTGCACCGGCGCCAGTTCCTGCACGGTGGTGCGGACCAGGGTCGTGCCTATGCCCATGTGCAGGCCCCAGCCGAACAGGGCCAGGTGGAAGAGCCAGGATGCCGGCTGCAGCCAGATCAGCACAAGGATCACCAGCCGGGTGAGCTGCATGCCCAGGTATATCCGGCCCGGGTGTTTCAGCGGCATGAAGTACAGGAGGATGATGCTCGAGCCGATGGCACCGGCCGTGAATACGATCATGGCGGTGGCGAGCGTCTCGGCGTTGCCGAGATAAACGTCCTTGACGATGAACGGTATGGCGATGACGTAGGCGCCGGCATTGAACAGGCTCGACAGCAGGTTCAGGCCGATGACATCGCGGATGAGCGGGATGCGCAGCACGGCTTTCAGTCCCGACGCCAGTCCCGGGCGCTGGACGGCGACCGCCACGGGCAGGCTGGGCAACTGCCGGGCGGCGCCGAGACCTGCCAGAAACAACAGCGACTGAATCACCAGCACCGTTGTCAGCCCCAGGGTTTCCATCTGGCCGCCCACGTAAACCCCCGCCAGGCCAACCAGGGAGGTGCAGGCCGTCATTGCCGTGACCGCGCGCTGCACATCCATGCGCGCCACCCGCGAGAGCGTGGCCTGCCTAGCCGGATCGGACAGCGATTGAATGCTGGCCATCAGCACGGCGAAGCCCACCACCCACCAGTAGTTCAGGAGGCCCAGCCCGAACACCATTGCGACCAGCAGCGGTGGGATGCACATGAGTAGATGCATGGTCATCAGGTAGGAACGGGCGTTGCTGCGGTCGCCCAGGATGCCGCCGAGCAGCAGTATCAGCAGCGGCGGGAACTCGGCCAGCGAGCGGGCGAAACCGACCTCGTCGGCGGGAATTTCCAGCGTTCCGACCAGGAGCCAGGTGAACAGGAAACCCTGCAGGCTCATGCCGGCCATCCAGAGACTGGAACTGGCCAGAAACCAGGGATAGGCCGAACGGGGTGGAACCTGGGTTGTCATGGCCTCCGGGGTGGGTTGTCGCGGACGGGCGCGACCTGAAACCCGTATTGTACGAGAAGCCCGGGCCGGTTCCGCGCCGCGGGCTTCGATGCAGCGCGTGTGCGGACTTGGTTTCCGGGTGCCGGGCGGGCTACGATTGAACCGGTACCGGCCGTGTCGCGTGCCGGAAACGGGCAGACTCCGGGAGATACCAGATGAAAATCGGCGCGAACCTGATATTCAACCACTACACGCCGCCCGCCTTCGTGGCGGAGGCGGCCCAACTGGTGGAGGAGGCCGGCTTCCATTCCCTGTGGGTACCTGAACACGTCGTCTTCTTTTCGGAGTACGCCTCGACCTACCCCTACACCGCGGACGGCAGGATCCCCGGCGAACCGGAGGGCATTCTCGATCCGTTTTCCGCCCTCACGTACATCGCCGCGGTGACCAGCCGCATACGCCTTGGCACCGGCATCTGCCTCGTTCCCCAGCGCAATCCCGTCTATACGGCCCGCACGGTGGCGGACCTCGACTACCTCTCGGGCGGGCGCTTCGACTTCGGTGTCGGTATCGGCTGGCTCAAGGAAGAATTCGACAACCTGCAGCTGGACTTTTCCACCCGCGCCGGGCGTACCGTGGAATACATCGAGGTCATGCAGGCGCTGTGGGCGCCGGGCGTGTCGGAATACAGCGGCGAAACCTACGAGTTGAGCGCCTGTTACTCCAACCCGAAGCCCGTGCAAAAGCCCCATCCACCGATCTATTTCGGCGGCGAGACACACGCGGCCATGCGCCGGGTGGCCTCCCACGGCGATGGCTGGTACGGATTCAACCGCGACCCGGCGGGAACGCGGGAGGGGATTGCCCGGCTGACGGAACATCTGCACGCAGCCGGCCGCAGCCGCTCCCACGTGCCGGTGGGGATCGG
>JAPOON010000273.1 GCA_026713405.1 Gammaproteobacteria bacterium | reverse complement strand
CAAGGATGTGGACTTCGGCAGCTTCGGCTTCCCCTGGGGACGGCGCTACGTCCTTCTGGTGGTACCGAGCTACTCGCGCCTGTCGTGGCCGCGCTTCTTTCAGCGCCAGACCAAGGAGGTGCTCTTCGTTGGTCTGGGGAGTGCCTTCGAGCGTTTCGGGGGCGTGCCGCAGGAGTTGCTCTTCGACCAGATACACTCGGTGGCGTTCTCTGACCCCCGAGATCAGGGCGGCGTCCTGACTGGCACTCCATGCGGAGATCCGGCGTTTCGCCCAGCCGGGACTTCCGAGTGTGCTCGTGCCGGCCATACCGGGCGCGTAAGAAAGGTAAAATCGAGCGCCAGATCGCTACCTGCATCAAAGCTGTTTCTACAGGCGCCAGTTCGTCGATGAGGACGACCTGAACGATCAGGCGCGGCGCCCTGGCTCGACGGCGCCGCCAACCTTCGTCTCCGCGCCACCGCTGGGGAGCGTCTTGAAAATCGCTTAGAGCGCGACGACCGCACTCAACCCGGTCCGTTGGCTTTCGGGCCTTACCGGCGTCTTGGCGCCCCTCCGAGGCCTGCCCCCGGGCCAGGCTCACTGGTGCCGGTGAAGGTCCGGCAGCGGCCGCTGAGCGTCTATGCGGAGGCAGTCAGTTGAGCGCCAAGGCAGCCGGGCAGCAAGATCGGCTGCACGCCATGCTGGCCGACTTGAAGATGCCGGGCGCCCTGTGGTGGCCATCGACACGGTACTGGCCGAGCTCAGCAGCGGGTACGTAACCGCCGAAGGGGCCATCTAGCGGCTCATCTATGCCGAGACCAGCCTGCGTAACAATCGCCGTCTGCAGACCGCCATGCGCTCCGCACGGTTGCAGGCCATCAAGCCCCTGGTTGAGTTCGACTTCGCGTCCCAGCCCAGCGTCAAGCGCGAACAGACTGAGGGCCTTCACGTACTGGTGTTTCTGAGCCGTCGCGAGAATGTTATCCTGCTCGGCCCGCCGGCCCGACACTATGGCGTGCCACCAGCACGACTAAGGCAGCGGTACTCAAGTCCGCAGCTTGTGCGGATTCTTCAAAAGTGTTAGGCGATTTCTCGGGCACGGCTCAGGCAAAGATCCCATGCCTGAATTAACGACGCAACAGCCAGATGGAGTTCGATTATGTTCCTGATGTGGAATGATGGCTAGGCTGGCAGGCGAATTGGTTCTTGATGGAACCGCTGTCACCTCCCATTTCGCGCGAGTGCATGATACAGGATAGTCCGCTTGACACCGAAGTTGCGGCATACAGCGGCCTTACTGGCACCATTTTCAAGTGCGGATAGGATCGCCCACAGTTTCTCTTGGCCGATCGCCTTCGGCCGGCCGCCCCGTCGCCCACGTCTACGCGCAGCTTTCAGTCCTGCCATGATGCGCTCACGGGCCAAGCCACGCTCGTACTGAGCCAATGCGCCAAACACGCTGAACAGTAAAGTTCCTTGGGGCGTGGTGGTGTCCATGTGTTCCGTGAGGGAGCGAAACCCCACCCGCTTTGTCTCCAGCCCGGTCACGATCTCCAAGAGATGCGGCAGCGACCTTCCAAGTCGGTCGAGCTTCCATACAACCAGGCAATCCCCGGCGCGTACAAAGTCCAGGGCCTCGGCCAGGCCTGAGCGATCCGAGCGAGCGCCGCTCGCCTTGTCCTCGAACAGATGCCGCTCGTCGACACCCGCGCCGAGCAGTGCATCTCGCTGCAGGTCGGTCGTCTGTCGGTCAGAATCGCTGGACACCCGCATGTAGCCTACCAGCATGTTCCAATATCCCTCCGCAACTCTGTTGTGGCACAAACGGCAATGGGACATAGATTTTAGCACGCTCGGAGAGGTGTTCTGCGTTATGGCAAGGCGTAGGCGGAAGGGATGACCGGAAACAGGTGATTATGGATAGGAGAGTCAAAGCCAGCGGGGTTTTCGCGCAACCTTGGAAACCGTAGACTCCATAACATCCAAGGAGACCTCAACTGCAAGACTTTCCCAGTTGTCGCGCAACTTCGTGACGGTGAGGTTCTCAACATAAGCCTCATCAGCCGTGCGGCGGGGCGCCAATTCGTCCAGTTCGCGGCGCGTCTCCAGGACGAAGGCACGCACGGCATCCCGACTGACATGCGGCTCAAGGGGTTGCAGGGTTTGTTCGAGATAGCCGCCGATCAAGGTAAACAGTTCCTGCAGGGCTGACAACGCCTCCGTCACGAAACGTTGGGCTTTGGCGCTTTCGGTGACCACAGGAGGCGGTCGAAGGTGGCTGACCTTGCGGAGTTCGTCGATAACAGCGAGCAATTCGTCATGCAAGGATTCGGTACGGGAACTCGCCTCGGAGCTCAAGACGGCCGCTGGCCCGTCGCGAGCGGGGCGACTGGGGGGCCGACGACACCCCCGGCTTCCCCGGCGCGGCACCAGGGTCT
>JAPOON010000272.1 GCA_026713405.1 Gammaproteobacteria bacterium | reverse complement strand
TACATCAGGAAAGACTCCTCGCGAATGCAGCGGTCCAGTTGCTCGTCGGAATCGATTTCAGCGCCGGGCATACGTTCATCAAGAAAGTACGAGCCGAACACCCGGGTCTGGAACAGCTTTCTGGTGAAGCGTATGCCCTCCCGGAGTTGCGCCACATCGTCCGGGTCCGCCAGCAGCGGGTAATCAATCAGCGGCGCCTGCCCGGGGTCTGCGGACTCCAGGCCAACCGAGCCCCGACTCGCCACGCGGCAGAGGCCGACGGCAATGTTCACCGCCCGGCCCGGATAGCGAGTCGCCCCGGTGTCGTGATGGTCATAAGCCAGCGGGCCGAAGATGACCTGGACATTCGCCGCTGCAAGCCCCTCGCGGGTATGGATGAACGCCTGGGCATGCCCGACAGGGCTCGTCAGAAATCCATGCCCGCGGAATACGAAGTCGGCGGCTTGCACGATGGCGCGCAGCGGGTTGCGATCCGACGTCAAGGTACGCTCCGTCACATGTGCACTGACGACCATGCCGGGATGCTCCTGCAGGTTGGCGCCGACTCCGGGCAGATCCATCACGACTTCAATGCCGAGGCCACGCAGCGAATCGGCCGGGCCGACCCCCGACAGCAACAGAATCTTGGGCGATGCGATTGCTCCAGCCGAAAGAACCACACCGCGACCGGCACTGGCCACGCGCATCGCACCGCGGTACATGTACTCAACTCCTCGGGCTCTGTTGCCGTCAAAGATCACCCGAGTGACGCAGGCTCCGGGCCGAACGCGAAGATTGCGCCTGCCCCTTGCCGGCTTCAGGTAGGCCTGCGCGGCGCCATGGCGAAATCCACGGCGCTGGTTCGCCTGACAATAGCCGACACCCTCCTGGGACTCACCGTTTAGATCCGCATTGCGCGGCACGCCCAACTCCGCCATGCCTTCGACGAAGGCGTCTGTCAATCGGTGCGGAACCCGCACCTCGGATACCGATACCGGCCCTCCTGCGCCGCGAAACTCATCCGCACCGCGCTCATTGTCCTCCAGCCGCTTGAAGTAGGGCAGCACCTCATCGAATGACCAGCCGTCGTTGCCAAGCGCCGCCCAGTGATCGTAGTCCCAGCGATTGCCACGCACGAACATCATGCCGTTGATCGCGCTCCCGCCACCGAGTAGCCGCCCGGCCGGCCAGGCATCCGCCCGCCCGGCGCGCGACGCATCGGGCAGCGATGGGTAGGCCCAGTTCATTCTGCGGTTGCCGATTGCAAAGCCGACCGCGGCCGGGATACGGCTGTAGGGATGTGCATCGGAACCGCCGGCCTCCAGCAACAGAACCCGGTTCGCCGGATGGGCCGACAGCCGGTTGGCCAGGGCGCAACCGGCCGAGCCGGCTCCCACGATGATGAAGTCCCAGGATTCCTCGTCGCGACCCGGCACTGTTGCATACCCCCGCATGGAAGTTTCCGCGCACTCCAGCGCGTCCTGCGCGCACTCTAGCGCATCGTCATCGACAACGAATTTGCCGGCGCGATACCACTTGTGCGAAGGCTGCCCCGGAGCATGCGCCACCTGCCGGGCTAGTACCGCCGTTGGGGCGATTGCGTTGACTTGTCGACGCGCCCACGGGCAAACTGCATCGGGTGCCAGGCGGCCGTGAAGGTGGGCGAGGACACGCTTCGACGGTGACACTCGAAGAGTTTCAGGTCGCCCCAAATGGCCGGGGAGGAACGTGACCAACCGGGGCCGGATCATGCAGCGGGGACATGAATCCCAGGCTGCCGCGAAACAGGTACAGGACTACTACGCTGCCGACAGCGTGCAACCGTTCCTGCCGGGACAGGGCGTCCGTCTGGTACCCGAAATCGCCGGCGCATACGGCTATCGCGATGTCATCCACATCGAAGACGGTTTCGACATGGTGGTGGGCGATGTCCGCCACGAGCAATCCGCAAGCATCCGTATCGCCGAAGGTGCCGTGCTCAAGTTCCATTTCAGGCTATCGGGCCGCGGCAGCGCCGCACTTGACGACGGCAACCGCGTCGACATCAGCGAACGCTGCTGCATGCTGCTGCTGCACGCGGACGGCATCGCCAAGCGGGAGTGGTTCTTCGCCGGCCAGCACGAACAGTCGGTTACGCTGCTGTGCGGCTCCGGCTTTCTCAAGAGCCGCTTTGCCGACCTGATCGTCGATCTGCCGCCCTATATGCGCGAGTTTGTCGACGGGCAAACCCGGCAGTCGCAGCAACGCACCATGCCGTTCCGAGCCGACATGGCCCGCATTGCCGCATCGTTGCTGGCTTGCGAATTGTCCGGTTCGCTACGCAATGTTTTCGCGCAAGGAAAAGCCTATGAGTTGCTCGCCTTCGGCATGCAATCCGCGATCGATGCCGAGGACGGCTGCGAGCGCCGGGATCTGGGCCTGACCGGTAGCGACCTCGACACCCTGCACGCGGCCAGAAAGAAGCTGGAGCGGGAATTTCTCATGCCGCCCCGCATCGCCGACCTGGCGCGCCATGCCGGCCTCGCAGAAACGAAGCTGATGCGGGGATTCAAGCAGGTGTTCGGGATAACGATCTTCGACTTCGTGCAACAGCAGCGTATGGAACTGGCCAAGAAACTGATTGAAACAACGGACCTGAGCGTGACGGAAGTGGCCCTGGAAGTCGGATACGAGTATCCGGGAAACTTCACGACCGCCTTCAGGCGTTATTTCGGAATTACGCCAAAAGCGGCGCGGCACGCCGCCAACCCCTGACTGGCCGCCCATCGGCCTCGATCGGCACTTTGATCGGCGTCCAACCTGCGCGTCAATCAACAACCGGTGTCGAACGGATACGGGGCTGGCTCGGGCATCATTGCAGCACCCGGTGGAGACCGCTTTATAGATCTTCGGCATCCTCCAGACCAACCGCCAGACGAGCGCACGAAGTCGAAGCGTCACCGAACCATTGACAGGGACCGATTTCGGTGCCACTGTTCGGCACTGATATCGGTGCTTGGAATGACCATGCGATACGTAACCATGACGGAATTCAAGCAACAGGCCAGCCGCATTCTCGACGACAGGAAACCGACGGCAATCCTGCGAAACAGCAAGATCGAAGGATACTACGTGCCGGCAGATTCCCTGGCATTCGACACGATGGACGATGCCCGCGTGCAGGAACTCACCCGGTCAATCCTCGATCAGCGATCGGATGTGCTGGAATACCTGGCCAATCGGTGAGGGTCGCACTACCGACCGAACAGCAGGTCGCCGACCTGCATGAGCATCTGCTGGCGAGACACGGCGGGCTGCCCGGCTCCAGAATCGGCACTTCGGTTGGCGCCATTCTCGGACGTATCCAGGCGAATCTGGCCTACCGTTTCGAAAATCCGACTGTCCAGCAGGTTGCCGCCTTTGCGGTGTACGCGATTGCGGTCGGTCATCCCTTCAATGACGCCAACAAACGCACGGCGCTTGCCGTCGGCGATCTGATCTTGTTGATGAACGGTCAGCAAGTCATCCGATCCGAATATCAGATCGAGCTAGCCGACCGGATCGTCGAGCTTGCCGCGGGCAAGATCGGTGAAGTTCGGTTCATGAATGGCTACGTCGAGATGCTGGAGAGACGTGCCGGGAAACCGGAACCTGGCGTCCGTTAGGGGGGTCACTTCAGAGAATTTGCGGCAGAGTTCCGTGATGTCTCTCCAAGCATAAGCGTTTCATATGGCGGGTGTCCCCGTCAGTCGGGTTGAACTGGGCTGGGGTGAAATCTACGACCACCCCTACACTGATTCAGGATGCGGATTCCAGGTGTCGACCGGGAACGAGGCGATGGTAGAAATTCGTCCCCGCTTTTGATCTTTTGGGACCGCTCCATGCGGGACTCGCCTTCGCGCACGTCGATGCCGCTGCTCTCGAGCAGGGCCAGGCCATGCGGACCTGTCGTGTCGACGGTGAGTACGGGCGAGTCGCCGCAACGGCGGCGCAGTTCGGCACTCAGTTTACCGGCCCGGGAGGCTGCCTGCCCTACGAGATGGCGGTCGTCTAGCGGTGCCCGCCGAAGCGGGGCCTCCTGTAGCCACGCGAGAAGTTGGCGCCGGGCAGCAGTGGGCGGGCGCGGGCCGGCGCCGGTACGTCCCCGAACCGGGGTGCGCCGAGGAAGCCCGAACCCGGTGGTGCGAGATCGCGCGCGCTCAGCAGTTCCTCGTCGTCTTCGACTGCAGTGACCGGCGAGCCGACGGTGTCGGCGATGCTTGCCGAGGTCAGGGCACCTTCCAGGAGATGCTCGAATCCGGGATCGCCGGTCGGGAGCAGGATCCTGCGCAGGGGTACGCTGCCCATCCAGTGGGGCTGACTGGCCGGTGGTCGAGCCGGGTCGCCGATCGCCGGCAACGCCCCGTCGGTGGACTCCAGGCCCGGGCGCAGCAGGTCGGCGGTTTGTGCCGCGTCCCCGATCCGGAACTCGGGATTCGCGATAGCGTCGAGCAGACGCCGATGGTGGTTCATGTACTCCTGAAGCTGGCTCTGGTTGTTCACCGACCGGAGGTAGGCGATTTCGTCCAGAGACTCGATCAGGGGATCCCTCCCCTCTTCGAGGGCGAGCCACATCTGCTGGAAGTAGGGGCCCTCGCGACCCAAAGCGCGAATCAGGCTGTCGTCCATGCCCGTCGTGTCCTGGACCCGCAGCAACGCCGCATTGCTCTGTTCCATGAGCCACTGCTGCAACTTCGCCCTGTCGACGTTCGGATCGAGCATGTGCATGCCCCCGGTCAGCACCTCGTTGAACTCGTCTGCCCGATGGGTCAGGTCCTGTGCAGCATCGTAGACCTTCAGGTTGTACCAGTCGAAGAACGCGTCGATGCTTTGCACGCGTGCCACGTCTCCACTCTCGACCGCCGCAACCCGGGCTCGTCGAATCTCCGAGTAGAGTCCCTCCAGCCGGCCCTCGCCCACCTCGCCGCCGACGCTGGTGACCATGACCCTCAGATCTTCGCGGAAGTCGTTGACCACGCCATACGCCTCCAGTCCACGCCAGTTCGAGGCCTCGCGGTGCTCGTAGTACACCCTTTCGAGTTCCACCTGGGTGGCTACGCTGTCGAAGTCGTCCGGCACCCGGCGGTAGGCCGATGCATCCAGGACGGCCTGCGGGTCGCCGGGCGACGATCCACTGCCCGGCGATACACCGCTCTCGCGCGAGGGCATGTGCTGGTAGTTCGGCTGGGCCGGCGACGAGGCATCCACCGCGGCGCCGGGAGAGGTCTCCGCACTGGATCCCACGACACTCCAGCCGGTACCGCTGTCGTCCAGGCTTGGCGCGGCCGATGGGGCGCTCACGGCAGAAGACTCCGGTGCAGAGCTTTCGATGTGCGTGCTGTCGAGCCGGGACCCGTCGAACCCTTCCAGGCGCCGGTCCACCAGGTTCTCGGCATCAATGTCCAGCAGCCGGCTCGCATCGCTGGCATTCACACTGTCGCCGCCTGCAGCGGACTCGTCCAGAGCCGCAAAAAATTCCAACTGCAGGTCGGAGACATTCTGGTCAACGCCGGTCATGGCGGCCGGGGTCAAGAGTTTGGGCAGGGGGTCATC
>JAPOON010000271.1 GCA_026713405.1 Gammaproteobacteria bacterium | reverse complement strand
GTTCAGAACGGTCACCACCCAACGAACACCGGTGCGCCGATGGGCGGATCCCAGTGAATTCCGGGAAGTGGGCGCATTCCTCGCCGACCCGGACATCAGCTTCCATACCGGCCAGGAGGTCTGTGTCGACGGAGGCTATACGGTGTTCTAACCCCGTCGGCCGGGACGCTGACGCAGCGCACTACCGATACATCCAGGCGTACAGCGCAAGCATGGGCTCGTCGCCGGGCCGCTTGCCTTCGCTGCCGCCGTAAGGGCGGCAGATGATCGCCCCGGGTTCGATCCGCACCCAGGGCACGTCGCCGGATTTCCATTCGGGGGATCCGCCGATCACGAGAAAAACGCCTTCCGACTCGTAGCTGGTCGGCGGGTAGGTCACTCCGGGGCCGAGCAACAGCACGCCCAACGCCATCTTGTGGCTGCCGGTCAGTCCCAAGCCACTCCAGGCGTAGTTGTCCATGAATTCGGCGCCCATGTTGGCCGCGTTGTAACGGGGGTTCTGCGCCCAGGCGAGATCGGGCTGCAAGCGCCTGATTGCCGCTGCGACGGCAGCCGTCGGGCCGGATTCGGCGAGTTCGAGCGTCCGCACCAGGTGGCGGCACCCGGGGAATTGTCGGGGGGCCGCCCGCTTGGAGTCGGGTCGCAGTTCCTGCATCAGCGCGAGCACACGGCCGAGTTGTTCCGAGCAGGCCGGGTTGTTCGCCGCTTCCGCCTCGAATATCTCCCGGACGGCTGTCACCGCCTGCATGGCTGCATGATCGAAAGCCGAACTATCCCCCATCGCTCGAACCTCCCCGCCAGTAGCGCGGCATCGGTTCCGGCACGTAGTCGTTGATGACATCCCGTGGCCGGTACATGGCTCCGAGACCCTCGATTTCCCCGGCCGTGAGTTCGAGGTCGAGTGCACGGATGTTGTTCTCGACCTGGCCCTGCGTGCTGGCGCCGATAATGGGGCAGCAGACGTCGTCCCTGGAAAGCACCCAGGCAAGGGCGACGGCGGCCATCGTCGTATTGCGCTCGGTGGCGATCGCCGCGACCCTGGCGCAGATTTCGCGGTCCAGCGCATCGCCGTACATGTTGCTGAAGTGCTCGTCCGTCCGTGAACGGATTCGGTCGCTTGCCGAGAGCTGCCCCCGGGCCAGCACGCTGAACGCCGTGACGGCAATGCCCCGGTCGCGGCAATAGGGCAGCATCTCGCGCTCCTCCTCGCGGTACAGCAGGTTGTACTGGCATTGCATGTTCACGAACTGCGTCCAGCCGTTCAGGCGCGCGACGTGGTTCATCTGCGCGAACTGCCAGGCGAACATGGTCGATGCGCCCAGGTAGCGGACCTTGCCCGACCGGACGAGATCATGCAGGGCCGCCATCGTCTCTTCCATCGGCGTTTCGGGGTCGAAGGCATGGATGACCAGCAGGTCGACGTAGTCGGTGTTCATGCGGCGCAGGCTCGCGTCCACCGAGGCCAGCAGGTGTTTCCGCGAGAGCCCGCGGTCGTTGGCGTCGTCACTCATCGCGTAGAAGGCTTTCGTGGCCAGCACCAGGGAATCGCGTGGCACCATGGAGGTGAGCGCGGACGCCACGATGCGCTCGCTTTCACCCGTGGAATACCAGTTGGCCGTGTCGTAGAAGGTGATGCCGAGGTCGAGGCACTTCTTCAGCAGCGGCCGTGACTCCGCCTCGTCCAGAACCCAGGGCTTCCAGCGGCTCGAGCCGATGGTCATGGTGCCGAAGCACAGCCGGCTCACCTTGAGCCCCGTATTGCCGAAAGAGACCGTTTCCATTGCGTCAATCCTGTACGGGACCGAAAAAGAGTACCGGACTGAAACCCGCCTCGCGCGGCGCTTCGCCAGGGCAATACTCCGGAATCATTACCCCCGCCTCATGACTCACGACCGTACGCCGCCCAGGTGGCGCTGCGGCAGGTCCCTGACATAGTCGTTGACCACGCCCCGCGGCCGGTACATTGCCTCCAGCGATGCCAGCTCTTCAGGCTCGAGTTCCAGGTTCAGCGCCGATACGTTGTTGTCGAGCTGGCCGGGGGTTCCGACACTGACGATCGGCGCGCAGACCGCCTTTCTGGAAAGGACCCAGGCGATGGCCACCCGCGCCATGTTCGTACCGTGCTTTTCTGCGATGGCCCGGACGCGCTCGCCGATCTTCAGGTCCAGCGCATCGCCGTAGTTCCTGGCGCGGTACTGGTCCGTTTCGGCGCG
>JAPOON010000270.1 GCA_026713405.1 Gammaproteobacteria bacterium | reverse complement strand
CGCGCCCCCAGGCAGACCACCGTGGCCGCGGCCGCACCGAGCGCCGACCACAGCAGCGGGCGCCAGTAGCCTTCCGCAAACGCCGATGCGTAGTTCGCAAGTGTCGGGGCCGCCAGGAGTTCGAAGGTGCGGGCCGGCATGAAGCTGTACCAGGCGACGATGCCGATCGGAATGACGAACCCCGCGAGCCAGAACGTTCCGACCGGCAGCATGAAGGCGATGCCAGGGTGTCGAACCCCTGTCCGTGGTTTACGTTTACCTTTGGCCCGCATTTCCAGAAATGATCAACAAAATCATGAGTATAAAGATCAGGTCACATGCCTTGCCGGTGTCGGGCGGCGCCCTGCTTGCCCGGAAATCTCACCAGCGCCCCGC
Source organism: Gammaproteobacteria bacterium (assembly GCA_026713405.1). The sequence goes on along the minus strand of JAPOON010000270.1, from coordinate 1,178 downwards.
TCCGTACTCCGGACGGCGCATCATTCGCTCAGCAGGGTCGCGTCGGCAAGGTCGAAGCCCCAGTCCACCCGTTCGCCCGGGGACAGTCCGGTTGCTTTTCCAGCCGCAATCTCCGCCACGAGCACCGCCTCGCCCGCCTCCAGATGGTACTGGGTCCTGGACCCCAGCATGTAGTCGTTGGCAATCGCCGCCGTGAACCGTACATCGGCTTTGTCGCCCGCTTCCAGCCTGCGCAGGAATTCCGGCCGCACCACCAGGAAGCCGGAGGCCTGATCCGGTGCCTCGATCCCCAGTTCGACGATCCGCCCGCCGGCGACCTCCAGGACGTTCACTTCCCCCATGAACCCGGCGACAAAGCGGTTCGCCGGGCGATAGTAGATCTCCCCGGGCGTGCCGGCCTGCACAACCCGCCCCTCCTTCATGATGGCTATGCGGTCCGACATCACCATCGCCTCCTCGAGGCTGTGGGTGATGTAGACGAAGGTCTTGCCCGTGCGGCGGTGCAGGTCCTTCATCTCCACCTCGAGGATCTTCCTGAGCCGGTAGTCGATTGAAGACAGGGGCTCGTCGAAGAAGAGAATCTCCGGGTCCGACGCAAGCGCGCGGGCAAGCGCCACCCGCTGTTGCTCGCCGCCGGAGCAGTGGGTGACCGGGCGCGAATAGTAGGATTCCGGCAGGCGGACAACGCGCATCATCCGCTCGGCGTGTGCGCGCCGCTCCGGCCGCGGCACCCCCTTCATTTTCTGGGAGAACTCGATGTTCTCGCCCACCGTCCGGTGACTGAACAGCGCCAGGCTCTGAAATACCATGCAGGTCGGACGGCGGTTGGCCGGAACCTCCGTGATGTCTGCATCACGCAGGTGGACGCGGCCGCTGTCCGGCGTTTCCAGCCCGGCGAGAATGCGCAGAAAGGTGGACTTGCCGCTGCCCGACGGGCCCACGATCGTGAAAAACTCACCATCGCGAATGTCGAGGGACACCGCATCGAGCGCGAGCACCTCGCCAAAACGCTTCGAGACCGCCTGTGTCGACAGGATGCCGGTCATGCTGTTGCTCCCCGGAGGTGAATCGACCGTCGTCATGCAAACGGGGTGATGCCCCAGCCCGAGCAGCAGGCAGGTGACCCAAATCCCATGATTTTGATCTTGTTGGTCATTTTCGAAAGCGCAACCCAACTG
>JAPOON010000269.1 GCA_026713405.1 Gammaproteobacteria bacterium | reverse complement strand
TCCAGTTCATTGTTTTCCGTTGCGCGTGGATTCACGAATAGGTCGGGCTAATCCTTCGCCGATCATCGCGCAATGGCACCCGAGATGCGACCGCATCATGCGAATCGAGCGAAAAAGCGCGCTTTGCGAGCCGCCTTTGCCGGTATACTTACGCGCTTTTCCAGGGGGTGCCCCATGACTGACCGGGTGCAGCGAGGCGGGTTGCAGGTTGCCGGGGAAATCGACCGGCTGGTGTGCGAGGAGATGCTTCCCGGCACGGGCCTGAGCCTCGATGGCTTCTGGTCGGGCGTGGCAGCGACGCTCGATGAACTGGGCCCGGTCAACCGGGAATTGCTCGCGAAGCGCGATGAACTGCAGAAGACCATCGACGCTTGGCATCTCAAGCAGCGCGGCAAGCCGCTCGACCCGGACGCCTACAAGGGGTTTCTGCGCGATATCGGCTATCTGCTTCCGGAACCCCCGGGCTTCGCCATCGACACCGACCGCGTCGACCCGGAGATCGCCTCCCTGGCCGGGCCGCAACTGGTCGTTCCGGTCATGAACGCGCGCTATGCGCTGAATGCCGCCAACGCCCGGTGGGGCAGCCTTTACGATGCACTGTACGGTACCGATGTGCTGCCGGAAGAGCCGGGCCGTGAGAAGGGGTCGAGCTACAATCCCGCCCGGGGCGAACGGGTGATCGCGCGGGCCGCGGCCTTTCTGGACAGCGTGGTGCCCCTCGAAGAAGCGAGCCACAACGATGTGCGCCTGTACCTGATCGGCAGCGGCCCGGACGGTAACTCCCTGCGCGCCGTTCTGGAAGACGGCGGCAACACCGGCCTGGCCGATCCGGGGCAGTTCAGGGGGCATGTCGGCGACGCTGAACCGAGCGTCGTGCTGCTGCGCAACAACGGGCTGCACATCGAACTGCAGATCGACCGCGCCCACAATGTCGGCGCCGCGCACCCGGCCGGGGTGAAGGACGTGGTGCTGGAATCCGCGGTCACCACCATTCAGGACTGCGAGGACTCGGTCGCCGCCGTGGATGCCGAGGACAAGTGCCTCGTCTACCGCAACTGGCTCGGGCTGATGAAGGGCGACCTCGAGGAAACGCTGCAGAAGGGCGGGCGGGCCATCGTGCGCCGGCTCGACCCCGACCGGAACTACACCGGCGCCGACGGCGAACCGCTGACGCTGCCAGGGCGCAGCCTCATGCTGGTGCGCAACGTCGGCCACCTGATGACCACCGATGCGGTGCTCGACAGCGAAGGGCACGAAGTGCCGGAAGGCTTTCTCGATGCGTTCCTGACCAGCCTTGCCGCGGTGCACGACGTCAACGGCAACGGCTCGCTGCGCAATTCGCGGGCCGGCAGCGTCTACATCGTCAAGCCCAAGATGCACGGCCCGGAGGAGGTTGGCCTCACGGTTCGGTTGTTCGAGCGTGTGGAGGCAACGCTGGGCCTGCCCGGAAACACGCTCAAGATCGGCATCATGGACGAAGAGCGGCGCACCTCGGTCAATCTCAAGGCCTGCGTCTACGAGGCGCGGGAGCGCATCGTCTTCATCAACACCGGGTTCCTCGACCGCACCGGCGACGAGATCCACACCAGCATGCAGGCGGGCCCGGTGCTGCCCAAGGAGGCGATCAAGGCCGAACCCTGGATCGCTGCCTACGAGGACGCCAACGTCGATGTCGGCCTGGCCGCCGGGTTCCGCGGCCACGCCCAGATCGGCAAGGGCATGTGGCCCAAGCC
>JAPOON010000268.1 GCA_026713405.1 Gammaproteobacteria bacterium | reverse complement strand
CACTATACCGACCGCGACAAGATCATGCTCATCGTCGAACCCGTGGTGATTCGACCATGGCTTGCCGAATGGGAGAGGGAGAAGACGGAGATCGCCGCCGACTTAGCGCGAGCAGAGACCGCCAAATCACCTGCCACCCGGAGCCGGCGACGGAACAAAGCCGAATTCCGATTCCGGGAGTTTCTGAATCGTCTACGAGGATTCACGGTACTTGATCCGGCCTGTGGTTCGGGAAACTTCCTCTATCTCGCCTTGCAGGCGCTCAAAGGCTTGGAGCACAGGGTTCAGCTTGAGGCGGAGGTACTCGGCTTCCAGCGCGCATTTCCGGAGATTGGCCCGGCCAACGTCAAGGGCATCGAGATTAACCCCTACGCGGCCGAATTAGCACGTGTCTCGGTCTGGATTGGCGAGATTCAGTGGATGAGGCGCAACGGCTTCGCCGCGTCGCAAGATCCGATCCTGAAGCCACTCAACACCATTGAATGCCGTGACGCGATCCTCGCGCCTGACGGTAGCGAACCGGAGTGGCCGGAGGCCGACGTCGTGATCGGCAACCCGCCGTTTCTCGGGGCTCGGGTAATGCGGGGCGGCCTGGGCCACGACTACACCGAGCGCCTACGCCGCACCTATCGAGGTGTAGTCGCCTCGTCCGCCGATCTAGTCTGCTATTGGTTCCACAAGGCGGGCGGTCTGGTGGCACAAGGCAAGCTCGCCCGCGGCGGTTTGGTTGCCACGAACTCCATTCGGGGCGGCGACAATCGGCCTGTTCTCGACCGGATCGCCACCGACTGCGTGATTTTCGATGCTTGGCCTGATGAGCCTTGGGTAATTGACGGCGCAGCGGTGCGGGTTTCGCTGATGTGCTTTGGCGCGCGGGATGCGGGCCTCCCGATCACCCTGAACGGCGAGGCAACCACCCACATCCATGCCGACCTTACAGATGACACCATTAACCTGACGCAGGCGGTACGACTAGCGACGAACCAGGCGAGGGCCTTTCTTGGCGTTAACAAGAATGGCGCGTTCGATATACCGGGGCATCTCGCTCGAGAATGGCTGCAGCTTCCCGCCAACCCGAACGGGAGACCGAACGCCGACGTCCTGAGACCTCGAATTGTGGGTAAGGACTTGGTGCAGCGATCATCCGATCAGTGGATCATCGAATTCGGTGCCACGATGAGCAAGGCGGACTCTGCGCTCTATGAAGCGCCGTTCGCGTATGTCGCGGAGCATGTAAGGCCAGTTCGGGCGACCAATCGCGTAAAGCCACTGAGGGAGAATTGGTGGCGACATATGCGGCCTCGACCGGTGATGTGGCAAGCCTTGGAAGGTATGGCCCGCTGCATCGTGACCCCGACCCTTGCAAAGCACCGTTTATTCGCTTGGCTCGACACGTCCGTCTGTCCTGACCATCAGCTCATCGTCATCGCCCGCAACGACGATGTGACCTTCGGCATTCTGCACAGCCGGTTCCACGAAGCGTGGTCGCTGCGATTAGGCACATGGCTAGGGGTTGGGAACGATCCGCGCTATACGCCGACCACCACCTTCGAGACCTTCCCCTTCCCCGGCGGGCTCTCGCCGGATATTCCCGCCGTCAACTATGCCGAGGACCGGCGCGCCGTCGCGATTGCCCGGGCAGCGCGGCAGCTTGTGGAACTCCGCGACCGCTGGCTGAACCCGCCCGAGTGGGTCGAATGGGTGGATGAGCCGGTCCCCGGTTATCCCAAGCGGCCGGTCGCCCGCGACACGGCAGCAGCGAAGGAACTCAAGGCGCGCACATTGACCAGTCTCTACAACGCTCGCCCGCAATGGCTCGCGGCTGCGCATTCGGCACTTGATGCCGCCGTTGCAGCGGGCTCCGGGTGGGGGGGGGGGGTTTCGGGTAGGTCCTGCCCTTAGGGAGTGCTTGCGCTGCAT
>JAPOON010000267.1 GCA_026713405.1 Gammaproteobacteria bacterium | reverse complement strand
TCTGCGGGTTCGCCGATTCAGGGCGGCATTGGCGCCGACATCAACCAGGTCCCCGGCGCGCTCGTGCGCAGCGTGGAGGTACTGACCGGCGGCGCCTCGGCGACCTACGGATCGGATGCCGTGGCGGGGGTGGTCAACTTCCTGATGAAGGATGACTTCGAAGGGGTGCGCATCGACTACCAGTTCAGCCAGTACTCGCACAACAACGACTCGAGCAGGTGGCAGGGGGTTGTCGGGGACGCCGGCTACCCGGCGGCGGACGGCACGGAGTCGGACGGCGACACCTCCTACGTCTCGCTGATCATCGGCGGCAACTTCGCCGACGGCCGGGGCAATGCCACGGCCTATGCCACCTATCGGGATGTCCAGCCCGTGTGGCAGCGCGACCGGGACTACAGTTCCTGTGCGTTGAGCGACGACACCACTTTCTGTTTCGGTTCCTCGACGATTCCCCAGGGGCGTTTCACCAACTTCGGGGTCGGCGGCCCCTTTGTGGACTACATCGTCTCAGGCCATGAGTTCGTGCCCCGTCAGGGGGAGACCTTCAACTACGGCCCGTTGAACTACTTTCAGCGCCCGGACGAACAGTACGCCTTCGGCGGCTTCGCACACTACGACGTGGCCGACTACGCCGAGGTTTACACGGAACTGATGTTCATGGACGACCGGTCGGTGTCGCAGATCGCCCCGTCGGGCAACTTCTTCGTCACCAGCAGCCTGAGTTGCGGCAATCCGCTGCTTTCGGACCAGCAGTTCGAAACTGTCTGCGGTTCCATCGGGCTGACCCGGGACGATGTCCGGGCGCCGTTCTGGATCGGGCGGCGCAACGTGGAAGGCGGCAACCGGCAGCAGGACCTGCGTCACACCTCGTTCCGGGGAGTATTCGGCGTTCGGGGCGAAATGGACGCCAACTGGAGCTACGACGCATCCGTTCTGTATGCGGAAGTCAGCATGGAGAACACCTACCTGAACGATCTCGGCACGACGAAGATCCGGCGTGCGCTGGATGCGGTCCGGAATCCGGATACCGGAGAGATCGTCTGCCGCTCGGTGGTAGACGGTTCCGACCCGAATTGCGTGCCCTGGAACATCTTCCAGGAGGGTGGCGTCACCCAGGAAGCGCTGGACTATATCGTGCTGCCCCTGTTCGCCCGGGGCACCACGGACCAGCTGATCGCTTCCGGATTCATCTCCGGCGATCTCGGCGAATACGGGATTCGATCCCCGGCCGCGGATACGGGCGTCGCTGTCGTGATCGGCGCCGAATACCGCGAGGAGAACCTGGATTTCAATCCGGACGAAGGCTTCAGGAGTGGCGAGGGCGCCGGACAGGGCGGGGCGACCCCCCCGGTCAGCGGCGGCTACAGCGTCTTCGATCTGTTCATGGAAGCGAGCATCCCGCTCGTTGAAGGGCGCCGGTTCGCAGAGCAACTGAACCTCGATTTCGGATTCCGCTATTCAGACTACGATTACGGCGTTTCCACCGAGACGTTCGGGATCCGGACCGGCTGGGCCATCAACCACGACGTCAAGCTGCGCGGCAGCTTCCAGCGGGCCATCCGGGGAGCCAACGTGCGCGAACTGTTCCAGCCCCAGGGCTTGAACCTGTTCGACATGACCGGAGACCCCTGCGGCGGGCCGGTGACGGGCGGCGTTACCGAGGCGGGCAGGACCTTCGAGGAATGCGCGCGCAGCGGCGTGACCGCGGAACAGTTCGGCAGAGTCGCTCATTCGCCGGCGGGGCAGTACAACTTCCTGCAGGGCGGGAATCCGGCCCTTGTACCGGAAGTGGCAGACACCTGGACGGCCGGCATAGTCCTTACGCCGGGGGCCATCGACGGGCTGACGGTGACCGTCGACTACTACAGCATCAAGATAGACAAGGGCATCAGCAACCTGACGCCCGAGTTCATTCTCAACCAGTGCCTGGACGGCAACCAGGAGCAGTGCGACAAGGTAAGGCGGGGCGCGCCGGGGGACCTGTGGATCGGTTCGGACCTCAACTCGAGCGGCCATATCGTCGCCCTGAACGACAACCTGGCGATTGAGGAAGTCGTGGGCGTCGATGTGGTAACGGACTATTCCTTCGATGTCGGCGAGATGGGCAGCGTCAACGTCAGCAACGTATTGTCGTTGATCGACAGATGGGATCAGCAGGAACTGGCTGAAGCGCCCACCGAGGCCTGCGCGGGCAAGTGGGGTTTTGTGTGCGGCTTCCCGCATCCGGACCTGCGCAACAAGCTGCGCCTGATCTGGACGACGCCGTGGAACGTTGCCGCGACCGTCATGTGGCGTTACACCAGCAAGGTGGACGACCGTAACGAGAGCGAGATCGACCTGAAATCCATCTCTTATATCGACCTCTCCGCGATCTGGGATGTCACCGAACGCGTCCAGATGCGTGCCGGCATCAATAACCTGTTCGACGTTGCGCCCCCGATAGCCGGAAACGGCGCGGGGCCGTCCATCTCGGGCAACGGCAATACGTTTCCGGGCATGTACGACGCCCTGGGCCGTTACTGGTTCATTGCCGGCGGCCTGTCCCTCTGAAGTGCCAGGGCTCCCTCGGGTGACGCGCCGATGCGGTCACCCGGGGCGCAGACTGGCAAAGCGGACGGGGCGATGCTCCAGCCCTACGCGCGTCAGGTAAGCAGGCGCCAACCGTACTTGTTTCACAAACTTGTTTCGTCAACGAAGGGTCACGCTGCGACCGCCGCATCGCCTGGCGATTTCGCTTGAAATTGACGGGTTGCCTCAGGTGGCAAACCCCCAGTAGGTGAATGCTGCGATCTTTGGCGTTGATGGAACGTACATCGTCTCCAACTGCCGAACATCGAAGCCACCTTCCCGCAGCAGGCGGGGGATGTCCCGGTTCAGGTGGCAGCCCCCGGCAATTTTCTTCCAGAGCGGGTTGATCCGGTCCTGCCAGCGCTTCACCGCTTCATCCGGCGCCGCGCCGTGCTCGCTGAAAAGCAGCTTGCCGCCGGGCTTGAGCACGCGCCGCATCTGTTCCAGCGCCTCTTTCCAGCCCGGAATCGTACACAGCGTATAGGTCAGTACGACCGTGTCGGCACTGTTGCTCTCCAGGGGTATTTCCTCCCCCGGCAGGTCCAGCCACTCCAGCCTGAAGGGCGCCGACTGGACACGTGGCCAGGCCTTTTTCCGCATTCCCTCAGACGGTTCGAGCCCCCACACCATCTCCACCTTGTCCGGGTTGTAGTGTTCGATGTTGTGACCCGAACCCATCCCCACTTCGAGAACCCGGCCCTCGGCCAGGGGAACCACCTTTTCGCGTTGCTTGCGTACGGGTTTTACTCCGCAGCCGGAATTGATCATGTGCGGCAATATGTGGTTTTCGTAGAAGCCCATGGAATACCTCCGTTGGCTGACCGGGGTTTGCTGCCTTGCAAGCCGCTCGGCCTCTTGTTCGTGAATACGGCTTTCGGATGAATCAGTTCGCACCCGGTCGCCGCGTTCTCATCGAGTTGGGGCATAGCCCCGTCAGCGTATCAGACCGAGCTTTCCTGCCAGGTTGCAATCAGTTGATCGTACGGAACGGTGCGACCCGGCGGCTTCTCGTTCTCCAGGCGGGGTTTCGGCGCACCGGGCCGGCCAAGCCATTCGTCGGCATCCGTTTCCGGGTTGAGTTTCGGCCCGCAGTCGCCCTGGATGCCGATGCGTTCCAGCCGCGCCAGCACGTCATCCTGTTGCTGCGCCAGGGTGTCCATGGGGGTCTGCGGGGTGACGGTGCCGCTCACCGCGTTGGCGACGTTGGGCCACCAGAGCTGCGCGAGCTTCGGGTAATCCGGCACGTTGGT
>JAPOON010000266.1 GCA_026713405.1 Gammaproteobacteria bacterium | reverse complement strand
TTTGTCCACCAAAAGGCCGTTCAAGAATTCCATCCGCCTTCGCGCCCGCCGATGCCAGATGCCGGACACCGAGCGCGCACGCGGTACGGGCCTACGGCGCGCTCTCAGCTTATAACCAACCATTGGTACCTCGCGTCAGCGGCCCGGCGAACGCAGGGCTGGGTAATATCATTGGGTGGCCTCTCCGAGCAGATCCTGCTCGAAATCCGGCGCGGGGTAATGGAACGGCACCGGGCCGTCGGGCGTGCCGTTGATGAACTGGCGCACCTCGGGCTCCGGATGGTCCTTGAGTACGTCCGCCGCCCCGGCGCCGATGACCCCGCCACCGGAGAGCACATAGATGCGGTCGGCAATGCTGGCGGTTTCGTGTATGTCGTGGGAGACGATCAGGCTCGTCGTGCCGAGCGCCGCGTTGAGATTGCGGATCAGGCTGAGCAGAACGCCCATGGCGATCGGGTCCTGGCCGGCGAACGGCTCGTCGTACATGATCAGGTCCGGGTCGAGGGCGATCGCCCGGGCAAGCGCCACGCGGCGCCCCATGCCCCCGGAAAGCTCGGCCGGCCTGAGGCCGCGCGCGCCGCGCAGCCCCACCGCGTTCAGCTTCATCAGCACCAGGTCGCGGATGGTGTCTTCCGGCAAGCGGGTATGTACCCGCAGGGGAAAAGCCACGTTCTCGAACACGCTCAGGTCGGTGAACAGGGCGGCGGACTGGAACAGCACGCCCATGCGGCGGCGTATCGAAAAGAGTTGCGCCCGGGGCAACCGGGACACATCGCGGCCCTCGACAAGTATCCGGCCGCGGTCGGGCTTCAGGCTGCCGCCGATCATCCTGAGCAGCGTGGTCTTGCCGCAGCCGCTCGGCCCCATGATGGCGGTGATGCATCCGCGGGGCACGGTGAGCGAGAGCTCATCGAAGAGCACCAGTTCGCCAATCGAGTAGCAGAGATCGCGGATCTCGACGAGATTCCCCGTGTCCGCCGTGGCGGCGCCACCGGCCACGTTGTCCGTTTGCTCAGGCATGGATGGGATTTGAGCATTTGCGGCAGTCAGGCACAAGAAAACATCCGGCATCGCCCCGTTCGGCGGCGGGGGTGTGACTAATTCCCGAACAGCGTCTAAAGTGAACGTCCCGGCTGCGCGAGCCAACCTGTTTCCTCGGTATGTGGATACCCGTACTCGGGTTGATCATCGGTTTCATGGCCCTGGTCTGGAGCGCGGACAAGTTCCTGTCCGGGGCCGCGAGTACCGCCCATAACCTCGGTGTCTCCAAGATACTCATCGGGCTGACCGTCGTCTCCATCGGCACTTCCGCCCCGGAGATCTTCGTGGCCATCACCGCGTCCCTCGCCGGCAACCCGCTGCTTGGCATCGGCAACGCCATCGGGTCGAACATCGCCAACATCGGGCTGGTTCTCGGGGTGACCGCGCTGGTGGCGCCCCTCCCCTTCTCGATGCGGGTGCTGCAGGCGGAATTGCCCTGGCTGCTCGGCGCCACCCTGCTGGCGCTAGTGCTGATGTTCAACCTCAAGCTCACCATCGTCGACAGCTTCATTCTCCTGGCCGGGCTGCTGCTGATCCTCTATCTCCTCGTCTCGCAACGCTCTCCGGCCCACTCCGAGCTGTCCGAAACGATTCAGGGTGAACTCGACGAACTCCCCGAGATGACCACCCTGCAGGGCGTCCTGTGGTTCATCGGCGGCCTGGTCATCCTGGTGGCCAGTTCCGAACTGCTGGTCTGGTCCGCCACGGACATCGCCCACCGGCTCGGCGTCAGCCACCTGGTAATCGGTCTGACCGTGGTGGCCGTGGGCACGAGCCTGCCGGAACTCGCCGCCACCGTCGCCGCCGCCACAAAGGGCCATACCGACATCGCCATCGGCAACGTGGTCGGCTCCAACATCCTGAACATCCTGGCGGTTCTCGCTGTGCCCGGCTTCGTGACCTCGGTGCAGATGGAGCCCGTGGCGCTGTGGCGAGACTGCGGCATGATGGCGGCGATGACGCTGCTGCTCGCCCTTTTCGCATACGGAATCAATTCCCGGGCCGTCATCACCCGGTTCGAGGGCGCCGTCATGCTGCTCGCCTGGGTCGGCTACAACGCGCTCCTC
>JAPOON010000265.1 GCA_026713405.1 Gammaproteobacteria bacterium | reverse complement strand
GTGCGAAGGTCGTGGGCGGGCCTGACTCGCCGACGTCGATCGGCGGGTCGGAGGTCAGGGCGGAATCACCCAGTGCCGGGAGGAAATCCAGCGGTACCAGGCGATCGGCTTCGAGCGTTCCTTTCCACTCGCCGATGGACGGGAGCCGTTCCCTTATCCTGGCCCGGCATTCGAGTTCGACCGCATTACGCTGCCCGTAGTCGAAGCCAATGGTGTAAACGGCCCGATATCGATTCAGTGCCCATGCCAGGCAGGTCGTGGAATCCTGACCTCCGGAGAACAGTACCAGCGCTTTGTGAGGCGAAAGATCAATCACTTGGAATGCGGTTCCAGTGCGGCCTGGCGGAAACTAACTTGCCGGTTGACCCAGTTCAGTGAGCAATCGCGATCTTATCAAGGTCCGTTCCCCGCCGGGAAACCAGCACGCACAGCTCATCGCCCGGTCCTGCGTCACACCAACCCTCGCTCCGCCATCGACACCGTCCTTTCCCCCCCGACCACCAGGTGATCCAGCACCCGCACGTCCAGTTCCTTCAGGATACTCACCAACCGCTCCGTCAATTCGATATCCGCCACCGACGGTTCGGCGATCCCCGACGGGTGGTTGTGCGCGAAGATCACGGCCGCCGCATTGCAGGAAAGCGCCCGCTTGACGATCTCCCGCGGGTAGACGTTGGCCCGGTCCACCGACCCGAGAAACAGCTTCTCGAACCGGAGCAGCCGGTGCCGGGTGTCCAGAAACAGGCACGCGAACACTTCCCGCTCCAGCCCGCCGAATTCGGCGGTGAGGAAGAGCACGGCGTCCTGCGACCCAGCAAACGCGCGCCCGTGGATCAGCCCGCAGGCGGCGTACCGTGCGGTGATTGGCAAGACGGCTTTCAGGCTCGCGACCTTCGTCGGCCCGAGCCCCTCGTCGCCGAGCAGCGTGCGGATCGGCGCATCGATCACGGCGCGCATGGACCCGTATTGCGACAACAGGCGGTGCCCGAGGGCCAGCGCGCTGTAGTCGCGGGTGCCCGTACGAAGCAGCACCGCCAGCAATTCGGCATCGCTCAGCCGATCAGATTCGGCTGCGAGCAATCGCTCGCGTGGCCGCTCCGAGAGAGGCCAGTCCCTGATGGAATTCCGGCTCACTTCATCATCGCCGGTGGCCAATCGGCGTCATTCGGCACTGTTTCCCCATGGCGACGAGTTCGAAATCGCCGATTGAACGCGCTTTGGATGCAGCGCTTGCCGCCCCATTGCTGGCTATCGCCGCGCCCTGCGGGATATTCGGGTCACCGCCCATTACTGCTACTATGAACCCATGGACATTTCCGGAAAGCACATTCTGCTTGGGGTCACGGGCGGAATCGCCGCGTATAAGACCCCAATCCTTGTAAGACTCTTGCGCCAGGCGGGCGCAGACGTGCAGGTCGTGCCCAGCCGCGGCGCCCTGGAGTTCGTCACGCCCACCACCCTGCAGGCCGTCTCCGGCCGCCCCGTGCGAGACGACCTCTGGGACGAGGAAGCCGAGGCCGCCATGGGCCACATCGAACTGGCCCGCTGGGCCGACCTGGTGGTGGTGGCGCCGGCTACGGCACATTTCATGGCGACGCTGGCCCAGGGCCTCGCGCCCGACCTGCTCTCGACCCTATGCCTGGCAACGGAGGCGCCGATCATCCTGGCGCCCGCCATGAATCAGGCCATGTGGCGCGCTCCGGCCACACAACGCAACGTCGACACCCTGGGTCGCGACGGCCGGGTGCTGGTCGGTCCGGCGGAAGGGGAACAGGCCTGCGGCGAAACCGGGCCCGGGCGCATGGTCGAGCCGGAAGACCTGTTCGAGGTCATCCGCCAGAGCTTTGCGGCGCGCTGCCTGGACGGTATGCGCGTGCTGGTCACCGCCGGGCCCACCGAGGAAGCCATCGACCCCGTGCGCCATATCACGAACCGCAGTTCCGGCAAGCAGGGTTACGCCATGGCCGCCGCCGCAGCGGCCGCCGGCGCCGAGGTCACCCTGGTCTCCGGCCCCTGCATACTCCCGCCGCCGCCCGGAGTCGACGTCATCGGCGTAACCAGCGCACAGGACATGTACGAAGCCGTGCACGAGCGCATCGCGAAGCAGCATCTCTTCATCGGCGTCGCAGCGGTAGCGGATTTCCGACCGGCAAGGGCGACCGGGCAGAAGATCAAGAAGGAGTCGGTCGGAGAGCGGTTCGAGCTGGCGTTCGAGGAGAACCCGGACATCATCGCCTCGATCGCAGCGTTGCCGGAACGGCCGGTGGTGATCGGTTTTGCCGCGGAGACCCAGAAGGTACTCGAACACGCCCGCGACAAGCGCCGCCGCAAGAACCTCGACGCCATCGTCGTCAACGACGTATCGCGCAAGGGAATCGGTTTCAACAGCGACAGCAATGCCGCCACCCTCATCTGGGCGGACGGCGAGCTGGCGCTGCCCTTCCAGAGCAAGCAGTCCCTGGCGCAGGGGCTGATTCGCCACATCGCCGAGATATTCGCCGCCCTGCTGGCGGGCGCGGACCGGGAGTCGAGGGCAAGTTGAAAGATGCAACTCGATCCCACCATTTTCCGCGCCTACGATATCCGCGGCATCGTCGGCCGTAATCTCACCGAAGACGTCGTCCGCGTCATCGGCCGCGCCTACGCCGCCGAGGCTACCGAGTCCGGCCAGTCGCGCGTTGCGGTCGGCTACGACGGCCGCCATTCGAGCCCGAGCCTGAAGGACGCCCTCGCAAGCGGCCTCAACGCCGGCGGGCTCGACGTGATCGACACCGGCCAGGTGCCGACGCCGCTGCTGTATTTCGCGACCCACGAACTGGACACCGGCGCCGGCGTCATGATCACCGGCAGCCACAACCCCTCCGAGTACAACGGCCTGAAGATGATGCTCGGCGGCAAGGCGCTGGCCGGGGATGCCATCGCCAACCTGAAAACCCGAATCGACCAGGGCGCCTTCAGCCAGGGCGCGGGCGGCCTCAGCCAGGCCGGCATCACCCGCCGCTACATCGACCGCATACTGGGGGACGTGAAAATCGCCCATCCCCCCAAGGTGGTGGTCGACTGCGGCAACGGCGTGGCCGGCGGCGTGGCGCCTCAACTCCTGCGCGAACTGGGCTGTCAGGTCATCGAGCTTTACTGCGACATCGACGGCGATTTCCCCAACCACCACCCGGACCCCGCCGACCCCGCGAACCTGACCGATCTGCTGGCCGCCGTAAGGACGGAAGGCGCCGACTGCGGCCTCGCCTTCGACGGCGACGGCGACCGCATCGGCCTGGTCACCCGCGGTGGCCGCATCGTCTGGCCGGATGTGCTGATGATGCTGTTCGCAGAAGACATTCTCGCGCGCAACCCGGGCGCCGGCATCGTCTACGACGTGAAGTGCAGCCACCGCCTCGGCAATCTGGTGAGCCGGCTCGGCGGCGAGGCCATCATGAGCCGCACCGGTCATTCCCACATCAAGGCCAGGCTGCGCGAGACCGGCGCCCTGCTCGGCGGCGAGTTCAGCGGCCACATCTGCTTCAGCGAGCGCTGGTACGGTTTCGACGATGCGCTCTACTCCGCGGCGCGCCTGCTGGAGATTCTCGGCGCCGATGCGGCGCAGAACGGCAGCATCGATGCGATGTTCGACCGGTTTCCCCAGACCAGTTCGACACCCGAGCTGAAAATCAGCACCACGGAGACGCGCAAGTTCGAGATTATCGAGGCGCTGGCCCGCAAGGCCGATTTCGGCGACGGGGCGGTGACCGCCATCGACGGCCTGCGCGTGGACTATGCCGACGGCTGGGGCCTGATCCGCGCCTCCAACACCAGCCCCATGCTCACGCTGCGCTTCGAGGCCGACGACGTGCCCGCGCTGGAACGCATCCAGCACACCTTCCAGGCGCAACTCGACGCGGTCGACCCGTCGCTCAGGTTCCTGTGACCGGTCATGCCCGTTTCTGAAAAACAGGCGCAGAACGTCACCTCGATCCTGACCGAGGCGCTGCCGTACATCCGCGAGTTCCAGGGATGGACCATCGTCATCAAGTACGGCGGCAACGCCATGGTGGACGAGCACCTGAAGACCACCTTCGCCCGGGACGTGGCGCTCATGAAGCTGGTCGGCATGAACCCGGTCATCGTGCACGGCGGTGGCCCGCAGATCGGCGCCCTGCTCGAGAAGCTCAATATCCCCACCCGTTTCGTCGACGGCATGCGGGTCACCGATGCCGCCACCATGGACGTGGTGGAAATGGTGCTGGGCGGCCTCGTCAACCAGGAAATCGTCTCACTGCTGAACCAGCAGGGCGGCCGCGCCGTGGGCATCACCGGCAAGGACGGCAGCCTCATCGAAGCCACCAAGCTCAAGCTCTCCCACGCCGACCCCAAACCCTCGGAAATCATCGACATCGGCCATGTCGGCGAGGTGCGCGCCGTGAACGCCCGGGTGCTCGACACGCTCACCCACTCCGGCTTCATCCCGGTGATCGCGCCCATCGGCGTGGGGCCGGAAGGCGAGTCCTACAACATCAACGCCGACCTGGTGGCCGATGCCATCGCCAGGGCCCTCGATGCCGAGAAGTTCGTGCTGCTGACCAACACCGCCGGGATTCTGGACAACGGCGAAACCGTCGCCAGCCTGACCGCCGTCCAGGCGCAGGCCCTGATCGACAAGGGCGCCGTCAGCGGCGGCATGCTGCCCAAGGTGCAATGCGCGCTGAACGCGGTGGCGGGCGGGGTGACAAGCGTTCAGATCATCGACGGCACGGTGCCCCATGCGCTGTTGCTGGAGATCTTCACGAACGCGGGCGTGGGGACGAAGATCACCGGCGATCCCGCGAAGCCGTAGACGCAGAAAAGTCTGACGCATCGATAACTACGCGCAAGGGCTCCATGCGCCGGTAAACTCGTCCGGTTCGTCGTCAGTCTGTCCGCAAGCCTGCGCAGCCTCAGAAACACCGTCGCAGGCGCTTTTTACCCTTAAAGTGCGCAGTACCGGTGGCGATAGGCCTTGATCGACGCGACCAGATCGATGCGCTCCTCGTCCTGCCCCGCAGACCTGTCGAGCCAGGCGATCACGTCTTGCAGCGCCGCGATGCTCAAAACCGGAACGCCGAGCCTGGACCGCAACACCGCGAAAGCCGTCTCGTCGGCATTCAGCTTCTCCTGGCGGTCGAGAGCGATCAACAGGCCCGTCAGTTTGCCGCCATGGGCGGCAATCAACCGGGCTCCTTCCTCCTTCGTGGCGCCGTCCGTGACCACATCGTCCACCAGCACCACGCGCCGGTTGGCGAGGCTCGCGCCGACCAGTACCCCCCCTTCGCCGTGGTCCTTGGCTTCCTTGCGGTCGAACGCAACCCCGACGTCGACGCCCCGCCGCGCCAGGGCCACACCGGCGGCAACCGCTATCGGTATGCCCTTGTAGGCGGGCCCGAAGAGCACATCACACTCGAGATCGTTCGCGACCAGGGCTTCAGCGTAGAACTCACCGAGGGCCGCGAGGGCCACGCCGTCGCTGATCGCGCCGAGATTGAAAAAATACGGGCTGCGCCGGCCTGACTTGAGCTCGAATTCCCCGAATCGCAGCACCTCCTGCTCGACCATCAATTCGATGAAGGCCTGCTTGTCCGAGTAGTCCGTCACCCGCCTATCCGTTTTTCTGGATAGCCAGCAACTCGGCAGTGCCCTTGCGGGACAACTCCAGAAGCCGGACAAGGTCCGCATCGCTGAACGGCGCGCCTTCCGCCGTGCCCTGAATCTCCACGATGCCCCCCGAAGCGAGCCGCACCACGTTCATGTCCGTCTCCGCGGTGGAGTCCTCGGCGTAATCGAGATCGAGCACCGCCTCGCCCCGCCACATGCCGACCGAAACCGATGTCACGAACTGCCGGAACGCAGCCCCGCGGCCAATCTCGATCAGCGCATCCCGGAGCGCCACGGCAGCGCCGGTGATGGCCGCCGTGCGCGTGCCGCCGTCGGCCTGG
>JAPOON010000264.1 GCA_026713405.1 Gammaproteobacteria bacterium | reverse complement strand
CGTTGCCGTCATCAAGGTGGGCGCGCCGACGGAAGTCGAAATGAAAGAGAAGAAGGCGCGCGTCGAAGATGCACTGCACTCCACCCGCGCAGCGGTGGAAGAGGGCGTGGTCGCCGGCGGCGGCGTTGCCCTGGTGCGGGCACTGGACGCGGTAACCAGCGTCGAAGGCGATAACGAAGACCAGAATGTCGGTATCGGCATTGCTGCCCGCGCCATGAGTTCGCCGTTGCGCCAGATCGCGGTCAATGCCGGTGTCGAAGGCGCCGTGGTGCTCGACAAGGTCACCAGGCTGGACGGCAACCAGGGCTTCAATGCCGCCACGGGCGACTACGGCGACATGCTGGACATGGGCATTCTGGATCCGGCCAAGGTCGTCCGCTCGGCGCTGCAATCGGCCGCCTCCGTTGCGGGTCTCATGATCACGACGGAAGCGATGGTCAGCGAACTGCCGGAAGACAAGCCCCCGCCAATGCCGGGCGGCGGTGGCGGCATGCCCGACATGGGCGGCATGATGTAAGGCGATCCCACGGGAATCGCACTCGGAAAACCCCGGCAGGTCCGGGGTTTTTCATTTCTGGCTTCCGCGTCCTGCGGCCTTCGGCGTCATCCCGGCCGAATCCGTTTGCAAGCCCCGGATTCCCGCTGTCCGAAAATATCGGTTGGTTCCGTCTCGGGGCCGCGATATATTTGCCGGTCAAGGGCGCCACGGCTTCACCGGCCTGGCACATGAACGAACAGGCGTGGAGGGATTTATGTCCGAGACGGAAATGGTGATTGACTATCTTGCCAAATGGGGTCACTACCTGGCGGGTATCACCTGGATCGGTCTGCTCTATTACTTCAATTTCGTGCAGACCGAGTACTTCAAGGAAGCCGATGGGGGCGCGCGCACGGATGCGTTCACCAAGCTCGTCCCGCGGGCGCTGTGGTGGTTCCGTTGGGGGGCGATGCTCACCTTCCTGACAGGGCTGATCATGCTCTACCTCCGTGGAATGGGGGCCACCGTCGATATCATCATCGGTTCTGCAATGGCCATCCTGATGTTCCTGAATGTCTGGCTGATCATCTGGCCCAACCAGAAGATCCTGATCGCATCCAACGAACAGATTGCGGGCGGCGGCGAAGCATTGCCCGAGGCGGCCGCGGCGGCGCCCAAGGCGGCGCTGGCTTCGCGCACCAACACGCTTTTCTCCATCCCGATGCTGTATTTCATGGGCTCCAGCGCGCACCTGCCCAACGGCAGCATGATGAGCGAGATGAATGCCCTGATCGCGGCACTGGTCATCATCGTGGCAATCGAGATCAATGCGATTGTCGGCAAGCCCGGCCCGATCGCTTCGGTTCGCGGCGTGATCACCTCCGGGTTCGTGCTGATCCTGGTGTTATGGGGACTGTTGCAGATTCTGTAGGCGGTCAACCCCCGCATAACGCCTGCGAACGGTTTCCCGCCGTGGTGGGGTTGGCGCCGGGCGAGCGTCGCAGGCACGGTTAGCAAGGATCGACTCATGTCGGAAAGTCCCGACACCCCGAGCATTTCAGCGGCACCGGAGGACGTTCGCCGACGCACTCCCGCGGCTTCCCGCCGGCGCGGTGGCGGCGGCGGGTCCGGTGGCAGCGGCAGAATGGTCGGATTCACCCTTGTGCTCGCGGTCCTGGCCGCGGGGCTTGCCGTAGCCGGGTGGTTCATCGCCAACCAGCACCGACTGCTCACCGACGAGCAGGAACGGCTCGCCGACGCCAACACGCGCATCGAGGCGCTCGAGGAGCGCCTGCAGATGACCGACCAGGTGATGAGCGAAACCGCCGGCGAGACCGACGAGCAGATCAACTTCTGGGAATCGGAGATCAGAAAGCTGTGGGCGGTTTCCAACGAGCGCAACAAGAAGTGGATACAGGACAACCAGAAGCTGCTGAGGTCGCACAGGACAACGATTCAGGCGCTGGAGTCCACCGACAAGTCGCTCAAGAGCACCGTGGCGCGCCATGAGAATGCGCTGGGCCGGCAGGAGGAGGTGGCCGACCAGCTTGCGTCGATCGAACTCCAGCTCCAGCGTGTACTGCGCGGGCAACGGGATCTGGTGGACAAGGTGAATGCGGCGGCACAGACCGTTGCGGGCGTGAACAGCAGCGTTGAGGAGCACGAACAGGCCATTGCCGCCATCGACTCCTACCGCAGGCAGTTCAATACGCGACTGGTAGACATCGAGCAGCGACTCGATGCATTGAGGCCGGCTCCTTCCCCGCTCTGAGGTGGGGGTTCTCTCCAGCCGGGGCACCGGCTCGTACATTGAAAGCGGTCTTGGGTTGTGGCTGCTGTGATGGGGCGCGGTATCGTCAGGACGCCGCAACTGCGCCAAGCCTCGCGTCCTTCGCCCGCCAGAGATTCTCAACGAAAGGTTGCAATGCCTCGCGCTGGGCTTTCGGCTCGTCACTCTGCGCGGCGGGGTCGAGGTCGAGCGCCAGGACGGTCATCCGCGCCCGTGGACACCTGCCCGACAGGAATTCCCAGAACGACGGCGGGCCGCCGGGATAGGCGATGGTGACGTCGACCAGTTGTTCGACTTCGTCCCGGAGCCCGCTGAGCACGTAAGCGAGACCGCCGGTACGCGGATTCAGCAGGCGCTCGAAGCGGCTGCGCCGGGCGGTGCGCTTGGCGTCGGTGAACCGGGTGCCTTCCAGGAAGATCAGCACGGACGTCGGATGGTTGCGGAAAACCCTGCAGGCGGCCAGCGTGCTGTCCCGGTCTGCGTGTTTCAACGCCGGGTTGGCCGCGAGTTTCGCCTTGCCGACCCGACGGACGTAGGGAAATCCCAGTACATACATGGCCGGCCCGGCCAACGGCAACCAGATCAACTCACGCTTTGTGAAGAATTTGAGCGGCGGGATAGCCGTTCGGAAGGCGTTCTGCAGCAGCAGGATGTCCGCCCAGCTCTGATGATTGCTCACCACCACGTACCACTTGCGCCGCGACAGTGGCTCCGCGGGCCAGTCGATATCGAGTTCGACCAGCCTGAGCGCCCTGACCAGGAAGCGGTTGCAGGAAACCCAGAAGTCGATGGCGAAATCCATGCGCCGGGTCAGGGCACGGCGCGGGGCGCCTGACAGCGGCAAGCGCAAAAGGGCCATCGCATAAAGCGGCGCGCACACTACAATCGTTATCAGCAGTATGAAAAGAAGCGACAGCGTGCCCTTCAGCGTTGCCATGCCGGTTGATTAACACAGATGAAACGGCCTTTCCAGCGAACCGACGGTGGCTTCCCGGCGGGCATGCCGGCTCGCTGCCGGACATGGCAGACTTGTTCCGTGCGAGCCCGCGGGTTCGACCCGCTTGTCGGTCCTGCCTCACTTGTCGTTCCCGTCGCACCGGCTGGGAGGCCTTGCTGCTGCCGCGGTTGGCGTGATCGGCAGGCACTTTTCCTGCGATTGGTGCGCGTCACGGTGCTGCTTCCGGTGCTGCTGATTACCGGCGGCTGCGCAACCTTCGGCTACTATGCCCAGGCGGTGGGCGGACAGCTTGAACTGGCTCGTTCGAGCCGGTCGGTTCAGTCATTGCTGGACGATCCGGAAACGCCGGCGCCGCTCCGGGAACGCCTGGCGCTCGCCGGCGATGTCCTCGAGTTCTCGCGTACGCAACTGGACCTCGACGGCGGCGGCAGCTTCGGCGCCTACGCGGCGCTGGACAGGCCGTATGTCGTCTGGAACCTGTTTGCCGCGCCACCTCTTTCGCTAGAGGGCCGTCATTGGTGCTACCCGGTGGTCGGGTGCGGGCCGTGCCGGGGTTTTTTCCGGCTCAGGAATGCCGAGAGGGCCGCTGCGCGGCTGACAGCGACGGGGTTCGAGACCCATGTGGCCGGCGTGCCGGCCTATTCCACCCTGGGCTGGTTCAACGATCCCCTGTTGAGCACTTTCATCGACTGGCCGGAGGTCCGGTTCGTCGAACTGTTGATTCATGAACTCGCGCACCGGCGCATCTGGGTCAGGGATGACGTGGTCTTCAACGAGTCGTTTGCGGAGTATGCCGGGTTGACCGGCACGCGCCGCTGGTTCGAAGCGAAGGGCCGCGCCCCGGAATTCATCGCGAATCAGGGTGCCCGGCAGGCCTGGCAAGACCTGAAGCGATTGCTGCTGCAGACCCGGAACCGCCTTGACGCCGTATACCGCCAGGACAGCGACGAAACACGGCGTTACCGGGAGAAGGCCCGGGTGCTGGAGGCTTTCCGGCGCTGCTACCGCGAACATCTCTCCAGCCTCGGAGGCGGCTCCTTCGACGGGTTGGTGGACGGGGTCAACAACGCCTATCTGGTCGCCCTGGGTGCTTATGCCGACTGGCGGCCGGCCTTTGCGGCGCTGCACCGGCAGGCGGGCAACTGGGCCGGGTTCCTGGAGGCAGTGGATGCGCTGGCCGCGCTCGGTGCCGATGAGCGGACGTCCGCGCTGCGGCAGTTGACCCCCGCAGCGAACGCTGCAGGTGAAGAGGCTGTTCCGATACCCTGCGATTTCTGAAGTCCCGGACAGCCGGGCAGGGCGACTGCGTTCGTAACCGGGCCTGCTGGTGAGCAGGCGGGCGAACAATGCGAGAATGCAAGGCGGGAGGCGTGTTCTCCTTGCTTGCAATCGTCAACGCTTCTGGAGGCGCCGTGCCCGATACGTTCTACTGGTATGACCTGGAAACTTCGGGCACGGAACCGCGTTGGGACCGGATCGTCCAGTTCGCGGGCCTGCGGACGGACCGCGAACTCAACGAGGTCGGCGACCCCTGGAGCACCTACGTGAGCCTGCCGGACGATGTGCTGCCGAGCCCGGGCGCAACCCTGGTAACGGGCATTACGCCGCAGCTTGCCCGGAAGCAGGGCATTACCGAATGGCAGGCGCTACGGCGCGTCAACCAACTGTTCTGCGAACCGAATACCTGCGTCGTGGGCTATAACAACCTGCGGTTCGACGATGAGTTCGTCCGCTATGGGCTGTATCGAAACCTGATGGATCCCTACGCACGCGAGTGGCAGAACGGCAATTCGCGCTGGGACATCATCGACCT
>JAPOON010000263.1 GCA_026713405.1 Gammaproteobacteria bacterium | reverse complement strand
TGCCTCGACAACGGGCAGGGGTCCAGTTTCCCGTGCTCGAAAGCACCGTTTAGCACTCTCACGCGGAGAGTGCTAAACCAAAGCGCGGTAATGATAGGGGCGTTTCCGCCAGTTTCAAGCCCTGCGCCGTATTTTTTTCAACCCTGGAGGGCGGCGCTTTCGCATGGGTTCGAAAGCCTGTAAAAGACCCCCATGAAATTCATCCGGAACAGTCGCCCGCAGAGCGATGCCCCGGTGCGGACGAGCAGGTGGACAACGGGTGCGGCCCTGATTGTCTCGACACCGCCGAGTGCGCAGGCGAAGCTCGGAACAACCGCCCGAATCGAGCCCGCCGGCCGTTGCATCAGGCGCGTGGCCACGGCTCTCTTCCTGTCCCTCATGCTGCCGGCGTCCGGTGGCGTTCAGGCGGCAGGGGCGCAGGCACCGGATGTCTTGCCGCCCTTCGCCGTCGGCAACACCACCCTGTTCATCCACGATCCCGGCCGCGGGTACGACGAGGCGGCGGGAGTCGAGGCCGGCATACGTACGTTGATCACCGAAGTCTGGTACCCGGTCAAGCACGAATCGATCACACCTTTCCGGCGCGCCACCTACGGCGACTACGTCTTCGGCAACCGGTCCGTGCACCGGTTGATGATGACCCGCACCACGTTCTTCCACCTGACCCCGGATACGGTCGCTCCCGGTATCGTCACCGCACGCATCGACGCGGCTATCGAGGAACTGTTCACCCGCAAACGCGGGAGCTATACCGATGCACCCGTCGCCAGGTCGCGCAGCCCGTTTCCGGTCGTCGTCATGTCTCACGGCGATGCGGGCAGCCGCTACAACATGCAGACCGCCTGCGAGCACCTGGCGGCGCACGGTTACCTGGTCATCGCGCCGGAGCACACGGGCAACTCGCCCTTCTCCATGACCGGCGAGGACCCTGCCCTGGCAGAGGACGACGGCGACCCGGCCATCAAGGCGCGGATGGCCGACGTGCTCGAGTCTTTCAACGAATACGGTACCTACGGGCCTCTCGACAACTACGGCCAGAGCTACACGCCGCTGGCCGAGGACCGGTCGGGCGCCGGAGCGCTCGTGGCGCTGGACAGGGCGCTGCTGCAACGGCTCGCCGACCTGCGGGCCGTACTCGGCGAACTCGAGCGCATGAACCGGAAAGGAAAGTTCGCGGGAACCCTGGATCTCGCGCGCATCGGCCTGATGGGCCGTTCCTTCGGCGCCTCGACCGTGCTGACCGCCCTGCCGCTCGAGCACCGGTTTCTGGCGGGGGTCGCGGTGGCGCCTCCGTCAATGCCGGATCCGCGTCCGGGCTTGCCCGCGGAACTGCTGGTACCGGCAGGGCAGGAATCGGCAATCCTCGGTGCGGAAGGCCCGTACGGGCCGGGCGAGATCAGCCGGCCCACGATGTTGCTGATGGGCGCCGAGGACAGGCTGATCATCGACCTGGCCGCCGCGCGCGCAGAAGCAGCCGGCACCGGGACGCCGACCGCCGGGAATCCGTTCCCGACACTCAGGGCCGCTTTCGACAACTCCAGCGCGCCCGTCGTCTGGGCAATGCTGCGCGATGCAAACCACGCCAGCTTCGGCGTGTCCGGCGACTACTGGTGGCCGGAACTGAAACCCCGGGAGTTCCCGAGTTATTTTCAGCCCGATGTCGTCTACCGGCTCACCGATCCGGATCTCGCGCATCGCATCCAACGGGAAAAAATTCTGGCGTTCTTCGACCTTTTCGTCGGCAACAGGCCCGGCGCCCGGGATAGCCTGCTTGCCAACGATTTCGAAACTGAGGATTTCGTACTGGAACACCGCGGCTTTTAGACGTGCCTGTCAATGAATAGTCACGGTCAGCCTCCAATGTCCTGTCCGCTAGACTTCCTGCAATTGACGGGCCGTTCAGTGCGTTGGGGGGCCGTTGCCACGGTCTGTCGGGGCACCGTCGGCGGACCCGGGGGCGTGGAGAGTTCATGACATGTCCGATCAGCAGACCCCGGAGGAACGCGTCTGGCAGGTGGTGGCCTTGATCCCGCCCGGCAAGGTCGCCACCTACGGCCAGGTGGCGGCGCTGGCCGGGATGCCCGGCCATGCACGGTTCGTGGGGCGCACCCTTGCCAACCTGCCCCGCGGCACCCGGCTGCCCTGCCACCGGGTGGTCAATGCGGGCCTGCGCATCTCGTTGCGCGAGGGCAGCGGCGGCCACATCACGCAGAGGCAGCGCCTCGAACGGGAGGGTGTGGAATTCATCGGGCAGCGCGTGGCGCGCAGCTGTCATTGGCAACCGGAGTAGCGGCATGAGGCGGGCGGACATGGAGTAGTGGGGCGCACGTAATACCACGGGAGGCTTCGCTTGCCTGTCG
>JAPOON010000262.1 GCA_026713405.1 Gammaproteobacteria bacterium | reverse complement strand
GATCCGGCGACGATCCCGAACGCCATGAGAGATTCCTGGAAATACTCGCCATCGGGCTAGCCAACCTGGCGACCAACAACGCGGGGCTCAGGGGCGGCGCGGCGGTCGTTGTCCTGAATCCGGAGCATGCCGCCATCCTGGCCGATGCCGGCCTGTCCAGGGCCCAGGTCGCGGAGCGGCTGTGCACGCTTGCAAGCTATCCGGTAACGGAACTCGCGCGATACGAACCGGCATTTGCCGGCAAGCCCGGAAAGCGGGAACGATTGCCCTGTTTCGATTGTCCAAGCGACATCGTGATTCTCACCGCGGGAGGTACGGGCTTGTATTCCATGGTCATGCCCACCTGGTGCGCCGGGCCCCACAGAAACCGCGCCGTCCAGATCAGGGTCGACACGGACCAGTACTGCGAGGTACCCGTCTCCGATGAGCAGGTTGAACCGCTAGTCGCACCTATTCGTGAATGAACGTAGCGAGGTTGGCAAGAGTAGTGAAAACGCAGGGTGGCGCGGACGCGTGCTATGGCACGTTGAGCGCGCGCAGGCGTGCTTGACAGCACGTCGAGCACGCGGCGGGAGCACGCCCTGTGTTTTCGCTGCTATTGACGACCGCAGTAGTTTATTCATGAATAGGTGCGGCTACCAACCCGATGAGTGAAACGGCGCCCGCCCCGGCGACGGACCTGGCGGATTTCAGCCTCGAATGCCCGCCCCCCGGATTCGTTTCGGACCCGTTCCCCTGGTATGCGGCGCTCCGGGAGCAACGGCCGGTGCATCGCCTGAACGACGGCTCCTGGCTCCTGACGCGCCACGCGGACTGCGTCGCCGTCTATCACGGAAACGCCTTCAGTTCGGACAAGCGCGATTTCTTTCGCCCGAAGTTCGGCGAATCCCCGCTCTACGAGCACCACACCACCAGCCTGGTGTTCAACGACCCTCCCTACCACACGCGGGTTCGGGAGACCCTGGTCAACGCCCTCAAACCGAAGAACATCCAGGGCGCGGTGGCCGCTCTCGAAGACTTCGTCAAGGAGCGAATCGCAAACTTGAGGGAACGCCGGGAATTCGACGCGATCGAGCACTTCGCTGCAGCCGTGCCGGTGGAAATCATCTGCATCCTGCTGTCCGTGCCGGCCTCGGAGCGCGCCCACCTCAGGCGCTGGTCACTGGCCATACTCGGCGCGCTGGAGCCCGCGATTTCACCGCAACAGGCACGCATCGGCAACGAAGCCGTGCGGGAGTTCATGGCCTACCTGCGCGATCTCATCGCTTACCGGAGACGCCGGCCGGCGCCGGAGCAGAACAACGTGCTCAGGTCACTGGTTGAGCAGGCCGATGAGGGCGATCTCGCCGAAGCGGAACTGCTGCACAACTGCATCTTCCTGCTCAATGCCGGGCACGAAACCACAACGAACCTGATCGGCAACGGCATTCACATGCTTGCCCTGCACGGCGACGCGCGGCAGCGGTTGCGCGACCATCCGGGTTCGATCCGCCAGGCCGTGGAGGAGATCCTCCGCTATCAGAGCCCGGTACAACTGGGCAACCGCCAGGTCACAGCACCCGTGACCGTCGGCGGCCGCGATTTCCGGCCCGGCGACCAGATCACGCTCTGCATCGGCGCCGCCAACCGGGATCCACGCGCCTTTGCACACCCGGAGACCCTGGATATCGACCGTACGCCCAACCGCCACCTCGCCTTTGCGGCGGGAATCCATCAATGCGCCGGCATGTCCCTGGCCCGCATCGAGGGCCGCATCGCCCTGGGCGCTTTTTTCGAAGCTTTCGATGCGCCGGAAATCCGCATCGATCCCGACTACCATCCCAGGTTGAGGTTCCGTGGCCTGAAAGCGCTGGAGATGCGGGTATGAAAACGGCCTATCTGAGCGGCTTCGGCAACGAGCAT
>JAPOON010000261.1 GCA_026713405.1 Gammaproteobacteria bacterium | reverse complement strand
CAACGTGGCGCTCACGGCCCCCTACAGGCACGACGGCAGCACCCCGAACCTGGGAGCCTTGCTCGACTTCTACGCAGACGGCGGCCTCAACGTCGACACCGGCGCGAACGCCGGCGACGGCCGTGCCAACGTCTACAAGAGCCAGTTCGTCAAGGGTATCGACATGACGGCGCAGGAACGGGCGGAGTTGCTGGCCTTTCTGCACTCGTTGACCGACCCGGCGTTTCTCGAACGCGCCGGCCATCAGGACCCGTTCGCCGACTGACATCTGCAGGCTGGGCATCAGCGGGCCACGTTTTTAAATTTGCACCCGATCAAGTCAAGCGATCGGCTCCGTAATATGTATAATCAGTTTCACGAGCGGGGTTCACCCCTTCGTATCCCTTGGGGAAGCCCGACGGCGCCGCGCCGGCAGTATCGAGTTTGGCGGCGCCAGTTTTGTACGCTGCCCCAAAAACCAAGAACCGCCGCCGCGGCGAACCGCAGGCGGCGATATACAGGGAGGCTGTATGGTAGAGGCCAACGGCAAGATTGCCCGCCTGACCGTTGACGACAAGGAAATCGAGTTGCCCATGTACGAGGGCAGCGAAGGGCCGAATGTCATTGACGTGGGCAAGCTCACCAGCCTGGGTTACTTCACCTACGACCCCGGTTTCGTATCCACCGCCGCCTGCGACTCCGAGATCACCTACATCGACGGAAACGCGGGCCTGCTGCTGCACCGCGGATACCCTATCGAGCAGTTGGCGGAGCAGTCGGATTACCTGGAACTGGCGTACCTGCTGCTGAACGGCGAATTGCCCGATGCCGACGCACAGAGCGGCTTCGTCGAAACCATCAAGCGCTACACCATGGTTCACGACCAGCTCCGTTTCCTGTACCGGGGCTTTCGCCGGGATGCCCACCCCATGGCCATCATGTGCGGCGTCGTCGGCGCCCTGTCGGCCTTCTATCACGACTCGCTCGATATCGACAACGCCGAGCACCGGCGCACCACGGCCTACCGCCTGATCGCCAAGATGCCGACACTCGCCGCCATGAGCTACAAGTACTCCCGCGGCGAACCCTTCATCTATCCCCGCAACGACCTCCGCCACGCGGAGAACTTCCTGCACATGATGTTCGCCACACCCTGTGAAGAGTACGAGGTGAATCCCGTGCTATCGCGGGCCATGGACCGCATCTTCCTGCTGCATGCGGATCACGAGCAGAACGCATCGACATCCACGGTGCGGCTCGCGGGTTCCACCGGCGCCAATCCGTTCGCCTGCATAGCGGCCGGCATCGCCGCGCTGTGGGGCCCTGCCCACGGCGGCGCGAACGAGGCCGTGCTGAACATGCTCGACCAGATCGGCGACGAGAAAAACATCGACAAGTTCGTCAGGAATGCCAAGGACAGGGACGACCCGTTCCGCCTGATGGGCTTCGGCCACCGGGTCTACAAGAACTACGACCCCCGGGCAACAGTCATGCAGCAGACCTGTCACGAGGTGCTCGAGGAACTCGGGGTAGACGACAACCCCGAACTGCGCATGGCCCAGCGGTTGGAGAAGATTGCGCTGGAGGACGAGTTCTTCGTCGAGAAGCGGCTGTATCCCAATGTCGATTTCTATTCGGGCATCATCCTGAAGGCGATCGGCATACCCGTCGAGATGTTCACGGTGATCTTCGCCATCGGCCGCACGCCGGGCTGGATTGCCCACTGGAACGAGATGATCAGCGGCCCGTACCGGCTCGGCCGGCCGCGGCAGTTGTATCACGGGCCCAAGCGGCGGGACTATGTGCCGCTGGCGGAGCGGCCGTCGGCCTGACATCTGGCTTTAGCGCCAGAATCGCTTACGGGTCAGCCGTTTGAACTCACTCCGGGTTCCTGCAGCCCGTACATTCGCTGAACCCGCAGGATGGGCAGACGCGTGAACGGGCCGGGTTGGAAACTTTTGGCACTCGAGGTCAGTCGCGCAATCGGGCAATCAGGCTTGAGGTATCCCAACGGTTGCCGCCGAGGGCCTGGACATCGGCGTAGAACTGATCGACAAGGGCGGTAAGCGGTAACCGGGCCGCGTGCGCCCGGCCGGTGCGAAGCGTGATGTCCAGGTCCTTGCGCATCCACTGCACGGCAAAGCCGAAATCAAACTCGTCCCGCGCCATGGTGTGCGCGCGATTCTCCATCTGCCAGGACTGGGCGGCCCCCTTGGAGATGACGTCGACCACGGCATCCGCATCCAGCCCGACCCGTTGCGCGAAGTCGATGCCCTCGCTCAAGCCCTGCACCACGCCGGCAATACAGATCTGGTTGACCATCTTGGTGAGCTGGCCGGCACCGACCGGGCCCATGAGCCGCGAGAATTTCCCGTAGCACTCGAATAGGGGCGCAACGCGCTCGTAGTCCGCCGAATCGCCGCCCGCCATGATGGTGAGCTGGCCATTCTCCGCACCCGCCTGGCCCCCGGAGACGGGCGCATCCACGAACCCGATGCCCCGGGCGCGCGCTGCCGCCGCCACTTCCCTGGCCACTTCCGCGGAAACGGTGGTGTTGTCCACCAGGACCCCGCCCGGGCGCATGCCGCTCAACACCCCGCCGTCGCCGAGACTGACCGAGCGAACATCGTCGTCGTTGCCGACACACATGAAGACGAGTTCGGCACCGGCTGCCGCCTCTTCCGGCGAGGCGAACGCCTCCCCGGTGTGTTCCTCCACCCAGGCCACGGCCTTTGACGCCGTCCGGTTGTATACCCGCATGGGATAGCCGGCAGCAGCGAGATGACCCGCCATGGGATAGCCCATGACGCCGAGCCCGATAAATGCCGCGGTGGGTTTGGACATCCGGTTACGCCCCCTGAAGGAAAAGGCGGCAGTTTAGCGCAGGGTGACTGTTTCACCACGGGTACGGCCGGGTTTTCCGGCCGTTGTACCAAGCACCCGTCGTCACACGGTTGGTGGCATGCCGGGGTCGATGCCTGCCTCCCCGTTGTCGCCGAACCCGACGTACCGCGTATCGGCGGCCACATCAATGGCGACCGGCCATGGCCGACGCTGCCCGTGTTCGCGGGACGGCCGGGGCTTCGGGGGGCGACCGCGCCCGCTCCGACCGGAGACGGGTTAAACTCCCGGGCCTGCCGATGAAGGCAACAAGACACCGCCAGTCGGAACAAATGGCCATGCAACCCAGCGATCTGCCCGGTATCGACAAACTGGTCAATGCCCCCGCCCTGCAGCCTCTCGTCGCCCACCATGGGCCGGCCTCTGTGAAACGGACGTTGCGGAAGCTGCAGGGCGAACTGCGCGCCGACGGTGCAATCCCGGATTGGGCCGCCACTCCCGAGGGCTACGCCGAACGACTCGAAGCGGCCCTGGCCGGTCAGGGTTACCGGCCGGTTCACAACCTGACCGGAACGGTCATTCACACGAACCTCGGCCGGGCTCCCATGAGCGGCGAACTGTGGGATTCGATAAGGCCCCTGGTCACCGGCGCCATGAACCTCGAGTACGATCTGGCCCGGGGCGGCCGGGGAGACCGCGAGCGCGTTGTGGAAGAGCGCCTGACCCGGCTTGCCGGCGCCGAAGCCGCAACCGTAGTGAACAACAACGCCGCCGCCCTGCTGCTCGTGCTCAATGCCTTTGCGCTCGGCCTGCCCGTGCCGGTTTCCCGCGGCGAACTCATCGAGATCGGCGGCAGTTTCCGGCTGCCGGACCTCATGGAGCGCGCCGGTTGCCGGCTGGTGGAAGTGGGTACCACCAATCGCACCCACCTGAAGGACTTCGAGGCGGTAGCGGGCGATGCCGCCATGCTGCTCAAGGTGCACACCAGCAACTATCACATCGAGGGCTTTACCGCCGAGGCGCCCACCTCGCAACTCGCCGCTCTCGCCGACAGGCACGGCATTCCGCTGTGCGTTGACCTGGGCAGTGGCGCCCTGCTCGACCTCCGCAAGTTCGGCCTGCCCCACGAACCGATGCCCAACCAGGTTCTGGACGCCGGCGCGCACCTGGTGACCTTCAGCGGCGACAAACTCCTGGGCGGGGTGCAGCCGGGCCTGATCGCCGGGCGCAAGGACCTCGTTCCCCAACTGAAAGGCAATCCGCTCAAGCGGGCGCTGCGGGCCGACAAGGTCACGCTGGCCATGCTGGATGCCACTTTGAAGATCTATGAAGAACCCGATCAGGCGCCGCTCAGGATTCCCCTGTTGCGCCTCCTGACTACACCGCTCGCGGACCTGGAGAAACGCGCCGGCAAATTGCGTGACGCTCTCGCCGACAGACTGACCGGATTCGAACTGGAGGTTGCCGCGTCCGCTGCCCAGATCGGCAGCGGTGCCGTGCCCGACAAGACGCTGGAAAGCCGCGCCGTGGTGATCCGGCATGCGCAGTCGAGAAAGGTGCGGGATCTCGAGGAAAGGCTCAGGAAACTGCCCCAGCCCGTCGTCGGGCGCATTCAGCAAGGCGCGCTATGGTTGGATCTTCGTGCCGTGGTGGATTTCGGCGGGCTGCTCGCCGCGCTCGAAGAGCTTTGAAGCATGGGCTGTTGCACAACTCTCGCGTGCTCGTGCGCCGTCCTCGCAGGTGGGGATAACCACCGGGTCCGTTCTTCATGATCGTCACGCTGGCCGGCCACGTCGACCACGGCAAGACCAGCCTGGTCCGGGCCATCCCCGGCGTCGAAACCGACACGCTGCGCGAGGAACGCCAGCGCGGGCTGACCATCGACCTGGGTTTCGCCTACGCGGTGGACGGCGCCGACAACAGCCATGTCCTGGGATTCGTCGACGTACCCGGCCACCACCGCTTCATCCACAACATGGTGGCCGGCGTCGCCGCCCGGCAGTTCGCCCTGCTCACCGTCGCCGCGGACGACGGCCCCATGCCGCAGAGCCGCGAGCACCTGCAGATCCTCGAACTGACCGGGGTACGGCGCGGGCTTATCGCCCTGACCAAGTGCGACCGGGTGAGTCCCGAACGAGTTGAGGCGGCGGAACGAGAGATCCGCGGGCTGGCAGCCGGCACTTTTCTGGAAGGCGCACCCGTCATCCGCACCTCCGCCGAGACCGGAATGGGCATCCGGAAACTGACCCGGACGCTCTGGGATGCGCATCATGACCAGGGCCTCCAGGAATCCTCCGGACAGTTCCGTCTCGCCGTGGACCGGGCATTCAACGTTCGGGGAACGGGCCTGGTGGCAACCGGCACGGTGCACGCGGGAACGGTGGTCCGCAACCAGGAACTTTTCATATTCCCCAGCGGCGAGAAGGTGAGGGTGCGAGGCATCCGCGCCCAGAATCACGAAGCCGACCGCGCGGCCGCCGGCGACCGTACGGCGCTGAACCTGGCGGGCATCGACCTGGACCGAATCGGGCGCGGACACTGGCTGACGGAAGCGCCCTGCCCCACTCACAGCAACTTCGCCGTCGATCTGCGCGTGGTGGACGACTTTCCACGGGCCGTGAAACACTGGCT